>CAYTNZ010000010.1:2161-11787 GCA_964439285.1 uncultured Clostridia bacterium
GTTCGCCGAAAAAGTCGGCTTAGCAAACGGAGTTTTTCTCTAACCGCGTAATTTTAAGTTTGCATTATATGTTTTACGAGTATTTATTCGAAATGGCGTAAAATTATTGTTTAAATAAGCCATACTGTAATTGTATTATGTAAAAATTTATAATTGCGAGGTGGTTTTATGAGAACGACGTCGAGTTCGATATTATTAAAATATCTTATAGCGTTAACGTCGCTCGGCGGCGTAACGTTAAGTCTTATTTGTTATAAAAACGACGGGTATTCTTATCCTTTTTCAAGATTATTGTATTTTACGGGACAATCGAATATTTGGATAGGGAGCGTAAGTTTACTGCTCGGGGCGCTAATTTTATTAAAATCGCTCGGCGTAAAAAATATATCCGTCGGCGGTGTTTACGTTCTAAAATATATTTTTACCGTTTCAATTACGGCAACTTGTATTATTTATTGTTTTTTGCTTTCGCCGTTTGCCGACGAATCGTATAACGTTTGGTCGCTCGGCAGTATTTTAACGCATCTCATAACGCCTGTCCTTGCCGTAATAGATTTTTTTCTCGACGATTATAGTACCCTTTTACGCAAGCGGCATATTTTTTATTCGCTTGTTCCGCCCGTTTGTTATATTGCGCTAACAAGCGTTTTGTGCCTTTTAAAATTAGATTTCGGCAGGGGCGAGCCGTATCCTTATTTTTTTATGAATTATTTTTCGAGCGCGGGGCTTTTCGGCTTTTCAGACGAATTTTATATGCCGATAGGCTCTATGTATTGGATTATTATTTTTGCCTTTTTGATTTTGGGTATTGCCGCCGCGTTATATTTTTTAAAATCGGTTAAAACTTGTCGTAGAGTCCGTGTGTAACTTTTTAATACTTTTTCTAAATATTATGTAAAATTCTTTATCGTTTTTAAAGAATTTTCGTAAACAGGGTAGCGATTTTACAATTTTTTAACAATTATTTGTTATTATATATATAAATTCGTACGATATAGGAGAGTGTTATGGTAAAAATATTGGTGGTTGAAGACGATAAGCCGTTAAATCAATTCGTATGTTCGCAACTTATTTCTGCAGGTTACGACGTTATGCCTTGCTATAACGGCGCAGAAGCACTTATAAAACTTGACGAAGATAATTTCGATATGATAATTTCCGATATAATGATGCCTGTTATCGACGGATTTACGCTTGCCGAAAACGTAAGGCGCAACGATAAAAAAATACCTATTTTGTTTATGACCGCGCTCGACGATAAACCTTCTAAACAACGAGGATTTAAACTCGGGGTAGACGATTACGTCGTTAAACCTTTCGACGCCGATATTCTAATGCTGAGAGTTGCCGCACTCTTGCGCCGTGCGAATATCGAACAGAGCCGCGAACTCGTAGTAGACAATTTTCGTATGAATAAAGACGAACACACCGCATATTTAAACGGAGAAGAATTGCCGCTTACGGTAAGAGAATTCGACTTGTTGTTTAAATTTCTTTCTTTTCCCAAACGCACGTTTACTCGTACTCAACTTATGGAAGAATTTTGGGATTACGATTCGTCAGCAACGAGCAGAACTGTAGACGTATATATGTCTAAATTAAGAGAAAAAACCGCTAACTGTACGGGGTTCGAAATAGTAACGGTGCACGGGCTCGGGTATAAGGCGGTGTTAAAATGAAAAAAAATCGCGCAACCGCGTTTTTAGATTATTTGATTTTTTTCGTAACCATAGCGGCGGTTATGACTTGTGCCATGCTTGTTTACGGAGTAACCGCAAGTATGTTCGGCGGCGATAAACTTATAATAGCGCTCGTTATGTTGGTTTTTATAGTGTTTGTTTCAGCCGTTTTTACCGCTATAGACTCTATGCGCCGCAAAATTATGGTGGAAAGACCTGTAGATAAAATTCTCGAAGCGACCGAAAAAATAGCTGCCGGCGATTTTTCGGTGCGGTTAGAAATTACGCACTCGTATAACGCTTACGACGGATACGATTGCATAATGGAAAATTTAAATAAAATGGCATACGAACTCTCAAAATCCGAAATGCTCGCATCCGATTTTATTTCGAACGTTTCGCACGAACTTAAAACTCCGCTTGCCGTTATACAAAATTACGCAGCCGCGCTTTCTTCAAAAAACATAGACGAACAAACGCGTGTAAAATACGTGAATACTATAATCGACGCATCGAAAAAATTAACCGATTTGGTCGTTAACGTATTAAAATTAAACAAACTCGAAAATCAAACGCTTAGAGACGATTACGAAGAAGTAAGGCTTGACGAAATGCTCGCCGAGTGTATAATTTCGCAAGAAGAAAAAATAGAAGAAAAGGGGCTCGAACTTTTTTGCGATATCGACGAAATAAAAATAAATACTTGCCCTAATTATCTCGAAATAGTTTGGAATAATTTAATTTCGAACGCTATTAAATTTACCGAAAAAGGCGGCAAAATAAGCGTTTCTTTAAAAGATTTAGAAGGTAAAGCGGTTGTAAAAATAAGCGATACGGGTATAGGAATTTCGAAAGAATCGGGTAAACGCATTTTCGATAAATTTTATCAAGCAGATACTTCGCATTCGGGCGCGGGCAACGGTTTGGGTTTGGCGCTCGTCAAAAAAGTTATAGATATTTTAGGCGGACAAATTTCGGTCGAAAGCGAAATAGGAAAGGGTACTTCTTTTACCGTTGTGTTGAATAAGCGATATGAAAGATAATAAATTTTTAAAATGGTTAAAACGCCCGAGCGGAATATTTTTAATTCCTTTGTATATTTTGGCGGCGTACTTTATTGCTTCGGCTATAATACTTACTGCAATATCCGATAAAAACGTTATACTTGAAATATTGGCGTACGTGTTTTACGCTCTTTCTGCTGTTTTTTTAGCGTATTCGGTTTATACGGTGATTATTTTCGTGCCGATTTGGAAAAGAAAAATAATACGAGTTTTGCAAAAGAGCGATTTTACAGCAAGAATGCTTGCTCATTACGGTTACAGAACCATTATATTTTCGATATTATCGTTTACGCTCAGCGTTTTGTTTGCCGCTTACAACACAGTAATTGCCGTTTACACTAAAACGTTATGGTATGGTGCGCTCGCCGCTTATTATATATTTTTGGTTATATTAAGATGGGGTGTTTTGGGTTACGTCAACAAGCGAAGAAAAAGCGGCGAAGAATATACGCCTTGCGAACGAGCGGAAAACGAAATAAAAATTTATCGTGTAACAGGCGTTATACTTATAATTTTACCCGTGTGTCTTTCTGCCGCTATTTTCGAAATGGTTGTAGAAAACAGAGCGTTCGAGAGATTAGGGCTTACTATTTACGTTGCCGCAACGTATACTTTTTACAAGATTATAATGTCGTGCTATAATTTTTTTAAAGCAAAAAGAACGGACGATTTAATGGTGCAATCTACCCGAAATATAAATCTTGCCGATGCATTCGTTTCTATATTAACGTTGCAAACTTCTATGTTTCACTCTTTTGCCGCAGGGCAAAATTACGCGTTTGCGAATGCGCTTACGGGTGCGGCGGTGTGCGCATTGACGATAGCGCTCGGAATTTTTATGATTGCAGGCTCGCATAGGCGCATAAAAAAACTTAAAAGCAATCCCGAACAATACATTTTGGAACAAACGAAAAAATAAATATAAAGAGAGAAAATTACGATGAACGACGATAATAAATTCAGTTATACCTACACCGCGCCTACCGAAAAAGAAAAGCGCGAAATAGAAAGCATTAGAAATATTTATGCGCCTAAAAACGAGTTTGACGATAAACTTGTAAGACTTAGAAAATTAAACGCCGCGGTTAAAAACAGGGCAACCTTTATCGCCGTAATTTTAGGCGTTATAGGCGTGCTTATTTTCGGTACGGGAATGAGTGCGGCGCTCGTTTGGAATAAATTAGTGTTGGGTATTATACTTTCTATAACGGGCATTATTCCGATTGTAATCGCCAATCCCGTATACAACGCCGTTTTTGAAAGTTGCAAAAGAAAATACGGCGAAGAAATTTTACGTCTTTCGGAAGAACTTTTAAACGAAAAAACGAACGACGATAAAAATTAAAAATTTAGTCGTTTTTTAATTTAAATATAAAATTACGAACCGTCGTATGTAATGCGCATACGGCGGTTTGCGCTTTTTTCAACGGTTAATTCGGAAAAAACCGTT
Organism: uncultured Clostridia bacterium; assembly: GCA_964439285.1. Lineage (GTDB taxonomy): Bacteria > Bacillota > Clostridia > Christensenellales > Borkfalkiaceae > Borkfalkia. The sequence goes on from CAYTNZ010000010.1 coordinate 6,355, forward strand.
TTAAATTCGGCGTTTACAAATTTTTAACAAAATACTTACTTTTAATTAATAAAAAATTTAAAAAATCGAAATAATTATAAATTATAATATATTCATAATTTACGATTAAGCGTAAATCAATTTTATATTAAAAAAATCGGAGGCAAAATTAAATGAATCAAGCAAAAGAATTAAAAGAGATTACAAACATTCGCGATAACTACGTTGAAAAAACAGACAGAGAGAGCAAGTTCGATAAACTTAAAAAGTTAAACGAAAAGGCGTATCGTCCTGCAAAGATATTCGCATACACTTTCGGGTGCGTAGGCTCTTTGGTGTTGGGTACCGGTATGTGCCTTGCAATGAAGGTAATAGGCAATTTAATGCCTTTGGGTATCGCGGTAGGCGTTGCGGGTATTGCAATGGTAAGCGTAAATTACTTAATTTACAAAGCAATCTTAAAATCTTCGAAAACCAAGTACGCTAAAGAGATTATCGCACTTAGCGACGAATTGTTAAACAAATAGAATAATAAATTCGATGCGTAAAACAAAAGCGCCGCGCTTTAACTTAAAAGTTAAGCGCGGCGCTTTTGTTTTTACGAAAATAGCGACGAAAACGCTTTTTATATCGCAGGCTTTACATTTCGGCATATATATGCTATAATTGTTTAAAAGATAAAAAGAGGTATTACGAATGAAACCTGCAATATGTACTCAATGCGGCGCGCAAATCGAAGTGGACGAAACCAAAGAAGCCGGCATTTGCAAAAATTGCGGTACTGCTTTTATAACCGAAAAGGCTATAAACAACTACGTTACTCAAAATACCACCGTACACAATATTACCGAAAACGTAACTAAAATAATTATAGGCAACGAAAAAGACGAGGCGAACGATTATTTTAAACGCGGTGCTACTCAATTGAAATTAAAGCGTTATGATAACGCCGTAGAACAGTTCGAAAAAGCGACTGAAAAATCGCCCGAACGCGCAGAATATTGGTTTTATTTGTTTTACGCCTATTTATTCGGGTTCGAATCTTTTATCGATTTACGAAATTTTGCAACAAAAGAAGCGTTTAATAATTTTAAAACGCTTGCGAGCGAAAGCGAAATAAAAAAATTCGAAAAAGAATTCGGCATAAGTCTTACTTCTATTGAAGATTTTGCCTATAGTTGTTTGGCAAAAAATTTTTCTTGCTTTAAAACGGAAATCGAACGTTCTTTGGTATATTCTATAGGCGAAACGAAGTTAGAGTGTAAAAATCAAAAAATCGCCGAAGAAATTTTAGAAAAAAGCGGTAATTTTTCGGCTTTCGACGCGGTTAAAAGTTACGAAAACGAAGACGTCGTTTTTATTATTACTTCCGTTTGCAAAGCGCTCGAAAAAAATTTGAAATTATCGAACGACGCTTTTTCGCATTTGAACGCGGTTGACGAACAAGGCGTTTTGAACGTCGTTGCACCTTGTCAATTTTTAAATAACGGCGTATTCGAAGTTTTAGAGCCTAAAATTAAAAAAATAATTTTATATAGTTTAAGCGGAATAGAAAAATTAGTTGTAAAAGACAATAAAATTTATCAAAGATATGCTCAACTCAATAAATGCAAAAAAATTCCCGTGGTCGAAATAGATTCGTCGTGCATTGACGGCGAATGCGTTAAAGCGGCTATGGTATTTGCAGGCGAACTTTTTATACTGCCCGAGCATATTACGTCGTTAGAGCCTTATAACAGGTTTACCGATTCTACCGATTTCGACCTTCGCGAAAGCGACAGGTTAGAGTATTTTCCCGATAGTAATTGTATAATATACTTTAAAGGAAGAGCAAAAAGCGGAATTTCTCACTCGTATAAGAACGATGAAAATTCGAACGGCGAAACCGTAGTAGAAATTTATAGATGGGCTTACGTTTCTAACGGAAAAGTGTATAACTGTTCTAATGGTGATAAGCGTATCGTTAAATATTTCGGAAAAGATAACAAACTTATCGAGGCAAAAGAGATAAAATCTAAGCAAGGTTGTTACGTTGCCACTTGCGTTTACGGTTCGTACGATTGTCCCGAAGTATGGGCGCTACGTCGTTATAGAGATTTTTACCTGAAAAAATCGGCGTTCGGCAATGCGTTCGTCAAAATTTATTATGCCGTAAGTCCTACAATCGTTAAAATTTTCGGAAAATATAAATGGTTTAATAAATTGTTTAAAATTATTTTAGATAAAAAAGTTGCCCGCCTTTATAAAAAGGGTTACGAAAATACTCGGTATAACGATAATTAAAAAGACGAAAATAAAATTACCTTTTTTTGCAAAACTATTGAAAATGTACGTTTTTCGTGTTATTATATAAAAAAGGAGTTGTAAAAAACATGAAGATAAAAGACGTTGTTCGGCTTTTAAACGCCGAAATATTATGCGGCGAAGATTGGCTCGATACCGATATTCATACCGCTTGCGGTTCGGATATGATGAGCGACGTTTTAGCGTACGTTAAAGACCAATCGGTACTTTTAACGGGGCTTTTAAACGCTCAGGTAGTGCGTACCGCCGAAATGATGGATATGCTCTGTATCGTTTTCGTAAGGGGAAAACGCCCTGAACCCGACGTTGTACAACTTGCAAAAAGTAAAGGAATAACGCTGCTTTCTACCGAAATGCGACTTTTTACCGCTTGCGGAATATTATACACCAACGGTTTGGGCGGCGGTGAATAAAAATGGGTGCGCAAAGCATAAAAATGTCTTTCGACGTCGACGGCGAAAATTTTTCGTCTGCAGGGAATGCGAGCGAGCACGTAAAACGCACGTTAAAGCAATTGGGTATTTCGGCGGCATCGGTAAGAAGGGTTGCTATCGCTATGTACGAGGGCGAAATAAATATGGTTATTCACGCCCACGGCGGAAAAGCAGAAGTCGAAATTTATCACGACCATGCCGAAATTTTGCTTAAAGATAATGGTCCCGGGATAGAAAATATCGACGTTGCCATGCAAGAAGGGTATTCTACCGCTACCGAAAATATTCGAAGTTTGGGATTCGGCGCCGGTATGGGATTGCCGAATATGAAAAAATATAGCGACGAAATGAAAATAGAAAGTATCGTAGGCGTCGGTACAACGGTATATCTTCGCATAAATTTTTAGTTTTTAAATTAAAAAATCAGCGGTATTTTAACGTAGTCGCCTTAAAAAATTTAAGATAAAGGGAATTATGGTTACGCTTAAAACGGTCGTTTTAGACGACGAAAAGTGCATAGGTTGCGTTACCTGTATGCGCCGATGTCCTACCGAAGCGATTAGAATAGTCGGCGGAAAGGCAAAAATTCAATACGATAAATGTATAAATTGCGGAGAGTGCATAAAAAGTTGTAAAGGCGGTGCTAAACGCCCCGTATACGACAGTTTCGATTTGGTTAAAAGTTATGCTTATAAAATAGCGTTGCCTTCGCCGTCGCTTTTCGCGCAGTTCGAAAATTTAAAAAATCCTAATTTCGTTATAGAAGGGTTACTTGCGCTCGGTTTCGACGATGTTTTCGAAGTAGGTCTTGCTGCCGAACTCGTTACCGATTGCACTAAAAAACTGATGGCGGATGGCAAACTTATAAAGCCCGTAATAAGCACGGCTTGTCCTGCGGTAGTCGAACTTATACTTATGCGATTTCACGAACTTGCCGACAATCTTTTAAAGGTATACGCACCTGCTAAAATAGCGGCAAAACTTGCTAAAAAACGTGCGATCGACGCGGGGATTTCGGCGGATGATATAGGCATTTTCTTTATATCGCCCTGTCCGGCAAAGGTGTATTCGTTGCATAGAGAAGAAGTGGCTAACGAAAAGTATATTTCGGGTGTTTTGTCTCAAAGCGAAGTGTATTTTAAACTCGTCGATAAAATGAATAAAATAAAAGAGCCGAGAAAACTCGGCAAATGCGGTCATTTCGGAATAAATTGGGGCTCGTCGGGCGGAGAAAGCAATGCTTTAGGGCTTGGCAATTATATTCATTGCTCGGGAATTTCGAACGTTTTAGAACTTTTAAAGCAGATGAGCGACGGAAAACTCGACGGGGTTGATTTCGTAGAACTCAATATGTGTTCTTCGGGTTGCGTAGGCGGCGTTTTAAATATCGAAAATCCGTTTATAGCGCGCAATAAAATGCGTCAACTTGCCGAAAAAATGAGTATAGAGCCTGCAAAAATGTCCGATTACGGTTTAAACGAAGACTTTTTTATTTGGGATAAATCGCGTTCGCCTTTAAATACTTTTCAGCTCGATTCCAACGTGTTTATCGCTATGGAAAAATTATTGCTTACCGAAAAGTATTTAAAAAAATTGCCGGGGATAGATTGCGGAGCGTGCGGTGCGCCTACGTGCAGGGCGCACGCCGAAGACGTTGCCGTGCACGGCGGAATACTCGATTGCGTAAAACTCAAAGAGGTAAAATAGATGACTGTTAAAGAACTTTGTACTCAAAGCGGAATAACCGTATTTACGCTCGAAAATGCCGATATGCAAATTTTAAGCGGTTATTGCGGCGATTTTTTAAGTAATATTATAAGTAAAGCGCCCGATTCGTGCGCTTGGCTTACCGTAATGAACAACGTAAACGTGGCGGCGGTGGCAACGCTTATAGAATGTGCCTGCATAATTTTATGCGAGGGTGTAAAACCCGACGACGCGCTTTTAAAGCGTGCGAAAGAGCATAAACTAAATCTTTTGGGATACGAAAAAAATTCATTCGAAACGGCAAAACTGATAAACGGGCTGTGCGGCATATGAAGGTTTATTACGATTTTCATATTCATTCTTGTTTAAGTCCGTGCGGCGATAACGATAATACGCCCAATAATATCGTAAATATGGCTATAATAAAAGGATTGCAGGCGATAGCGGTTGCCGACCACAATACCGGTAAAAACGTTCCTGCGGTTATGGCGGTGGGCAAAAAAAACGGACTTGTGGTTTTACCTGCAACGGAACTTACGACGAGCGAAGATATTCATATTTTATGCCTTTTCGAAAAATACGAAGGTTTGCAAGAGTTAGAAAATTATATTTCGATGCGCCGAATGAAAATTAAAAACAAAGAGCACGTTTTCGGCGAACAGTTGATTTTAAACGAATACGACGAAATAATAGGAAAAGAAGAAAATCTTTTAATAGTAAGTTCGGGCGTATCCGTAGACGACGTTTGTCGTATCGTAAAAAGTTTCGGCGGAATCGCAATCCCTGCGCATATCGAAAAACAAGCCAACGGACTAATAGGCGTTTTGGGTGCGTTCGATTACGATTGCGGTTTTAAAATTATCGAAAGTAAAACGGATTGCAATGTAAAATTGCCAAGGCTTATAAATTCGGACGCGCATACGCTTTGGGATATTTCGGAACAAGAAAACTTTATAGTGGCAGAAACGCTTTCGGCTCACGGCATATTTGCTGCGTTAAAAAAAATGTG
>CAYTNZ010000011.1:0-11751 GCA_964439285.1 uncultured Clostridia bacterium
CATATCGGACATAACGTCGCCGTCGTAATTTTTGCAAGCCCACAAAACTCCGCCTTCGGAACGCACTATACGAGCAACGGCATCGTCGATAAGGGTATACATATAATAGATGCCTGCTTCTTCGAATTTTTGTTTATATTCGCTCTCGTAAAGTTCGTTAAAAATATCTTTAAAATGATGGTCGTACTTTTTAGAAATAGTGTCTTTCGTCGCAAACCATAACGGATATTTTAAATCGAGCGCATAATTGAAACAAGAACGAGCAAAGCCTTTAATCGACTCGTCTGTATTGTGCATACCTTGAACGATACCGGCACTGTTTTTAAAATTTTGAATAAGAATTTTTTGCTTTTCTTCGCCGTTTTCGCCTACAATCGTAATATAAGCGCTATCGCCCTTATCCGCCGTCGCTTCTACGCTCGAATATACGTCGCCGTACGCATGACGAGCAAGCACTATAGGCGAAGTCCACGAGGGTATATAAGGAGTTATCCCTTTTGCGAGTATAGGTGCGCGAAAAACCGTGCCGTCGAGAATTTTACGTATCGTGCCGTTGGGACTCTTCCACATTTGTTTTAATTTATATTCTTCGACACGCTGAGCGTTAGGGGTTATCGTTGCGCACTTTACGCCTACGCCGTATTTTTTATTTGCGTTAGCCGCGTCGATTGTAACCTTATCGTCGGTTTTATCGCGATTTACAAGCCCTAAATCGTAATATTCCGTTTTTAAATCGACGTAAGGCAAAATTAAAATGTCTTTAATCCACTGCCATAAAACACGAGTCATTTCGTCGCCGTCCATTTCAACGACGGGATTTTTCATTTGAATTTTATTATTCATATCAGTTCTCCGAAAAAAATATATCTTTTAATTTTAACTTAGCGCAATAAACGTTTTTTCGTATTCGCCACTGTTTCTCTTTATAGTATTTTATCAAATATCGTTAAAAATTACAAGCGTTTGCCGTGCAAGGCTGGTAATTTATTGACGACTCCGCAATCGAGTTTTACTTTTTGCGAATTTTTTATCTTTTTATCGGCTATACCCTGCTCTATAATTTCGGTTAAAACGTTTTTATAGTCGGCAAACTTATCTGCAAAAAGATAATATGCAAGCGAACCGGGAACGGTATTTAACTCGTTAAAGTACACTTCGTCGTTCCAAATTAAAAAGTCGGCGCGAACGACGCCGCGCAAATCGAGCCGCTTATACAAAAGTTTTGTATAACTTTTAATAAGCGTTGCGGTTTTATCGGGGATATTTGCGGGAAAAGAAGAATTTCTTTCTTTACCGCCGCCTTCGTATTTGTCTTTAAAAGTTAAAATTTCTTTATCGAGTATAGGTTCTTCACACTCCGAAACTATAACGTCGCCGTTTTTTCTGTACGCGGCGCAGTTAATTTCGCGCTTTTTATCGAAAAATTTTTCGGCAATTACTATATCGTCGTACATAAACGCGGTATCGAGCGCGTCGATAAGTTCGCCCCTATTATGCGCGACTATGACGCCTATACTCGAACCTTGGCGCGACGGTTTAATAATTACAGGATATTTAAGCCTGTTCTCTACGCATTTTAAAGCCATTTTTCCGCGCTTATCGAAATCGCGCTTGCAAATTTTAAAATAATCGGCGCATTTAATGCCTAATGCCTTGGCGATAAGTTTGGTTGCCGCCTTATCCATAAACACAGCCGAACCTAAAAGGTCGGGCGAAGCGTTTGCTATGTCGTTTAAATCAGCCAAAGCGGCAACTATTCCGTCTTCGCCGCCCTTGCCGTGACAACAATTTAAAATTACGTCTAATTTGCAAATAAGTTTTAATTTGTTACCCTTTCTTGTATATAATTTTCCGTCTAAAATAATCGCGCGTTTGGCTTTTTTGTTAAAATCGGGTTGCGAAAAAAATTTAATATCTTTTAATCTCGAATCGGAAAACGTTTCGCCCGACACGCTTACGTACAACGGATACACCGCGTATTTTTGAGTATCGATTAAATTACACGCCATTGCGCCGGTAATTATAGAAATTTCGTTTTCGGACGACATACCGCCGAAAACCACAGCAACGTTTTTTTGCATTAAAAAACACCTCCGTTAAATATTTTTAACTTTGGTGTTTCGTTTGTTTACTTATATATATGTTCACGAAAATTCTTTAAAAGAGATAAAGAATTTTCCGTGAGTTTTAGAAAAACCCGTTTGACGCATACGCTTAGCAAACGGAGTTTTTCTCTGACCGCATAAATTAAAGGCTCTAATATTATCTGAATGCGGTCATTATATGCCCGAAGTATTAACAATGGGCATATATTATGATATAACGGAACAAACTAAATTTACAAGGTGGTTGAAGAATTAAAACAAATCCGCATATTTGCTGTTTTTTACGGTCTGTCTAACGTCATGGCAAAAGTATTAAATGGGATATAAAAATTTAAAACGCGAAGATTGCTGTTTTTACATAAACAGCAATCTTCGCGTTTTTTGCTAAAAATAACAGTTAAAATGAACTGTGCTTTGTGTAAAAATATATAAAAGCTTGTTTTTTTGAATATATATAATAGTTGCGATATAAACAAGTTTGTGATATAATACAAAATATAGTATTACAAAACAGTAGGTAATATAAATAAAGTGCTTATTTACTTCTTATATGCAAATTTTAAAAATAATAAGCATAAACTGAAATGATAAGTGCATTAAAAAATTTTGCGGAGGGAATTATGACTAAAATTTTTAAACGAAACATTATCGTTATAGCGGCGGTTACGCTTATTTTAACGTTATTAATCGGTATGTTCGGGTTGTTTTTGCCTGTAATGGCGAGTAACGGCGAAAATAATAACAAGCACGTACATTGCGTTTGCGGCGGCGATATAGAGTCGGGCGAGCATACTTTGTGTGATAACGTTACGTTTGCCGAGTATACGGGCGGCGACGTTACGTATAATGATGAAGGCATTGCATATCTTTATCTTGCAAGCGACGTCGTTAACAGTTCAAAATCGAATAATCGCGTCGATAGTGATGGTATTTTTGCGATTAATAAGGGGCAAACGCTTTATTTATGTTTAAACGGACACTCAATGCAAAATAGCGATAGAACGAGTAACGTAATCGACGTTAACGAAGGCGGAAACCTTATTCTTTGCGATTGCCAAGAAACCGGCTGGATAGGCGGCAGAACGTCGGGGGCGAACAGCGGTGCGGTTTGGGTAAAAGGAAACTTTACATTGTACGGCGGAAGTTTAAAAAATAATCAAGGGCTTAAAAACGGCGGTGGATTGTATTTGGCTGGCAGCGGTAACGCGACTATGTACGGCGGTTCTATTTGCGATAACTTTACGTTTAACGATGGTGGCGGCGTGTATTTGAAAGATTCATCTACGTTTACCATGTATAGCGGTTTTATCGAAAATAATCGTGCCACGGACGAGGGTGGCGGCGTTTTTGTAAATTCTAAAACAACGTTTAATATGCACGGCGGAATTATTAAAAATAATCAAAGCGGTGTGAGCGGTGGCGGTGTGTTTGTATATGACGGCACGTTTACTATGAATAGCGGCTTTATCGAAAGTAATACGTCCGGACGCGGCGGCGGTATCGGCGGAGAGAATTCTGCCGTTTTGACGATTAACGACGGTACGCTTAAAGATAATATCGCTTACGGAAACGGTGGCGGAATATCTCTTTGCAATAAGTCTACGCTTACCGTGAACGGCAGCGTTATTAAAAACAATAAATGCAATTTAAACGGCGGCGGAATATTCCTTTTCGGCAACGGCGGATATAACAATGCTACAAGTACGTTTAATATTACAGGCGGAACTATAAAAAACAATAAAGCGCTCGGTTCGGGCGGCGGAATATATTTTTACGAATACACGAATTTTAACGTAAACGGAGAAAAGGCGATAAAAATAATAGATAACGAAGGGGGAAATCTTTACTTAACGGATAACAAAAATTACGTGCTTACGTTAACGGCGATAGTCGAAGGTTCGAGTATAGGCGTTACCGCAATGCGCTTTCCTTGGAATATTTCGAATGCGAACGATACCGATTACAGTGGCTTTTTTAGCGCAGATAGCGACGATTGTATTATAGGGTATAATTCTAACGATAAAAAACTTTTTATAACTGACGAATTTTATAAGGCAACAATAACTTACAACCTTAACGGCGGACACGGGGATATTACTGACGGTATCGGTAAATCGTTTATCGAAAACGAATATAGCGTAAGCATTACCGCCGAAGTTCCTACAAAAGTATGTTATAATTTTGTGGGTTGGGCGGATAGCGCCGATGCTACGTCTGCCGATTATAACGCAGGCGATAAGATTGAGTTTTCGAAAGATAAAACGCTTTACGCCGTATGGAGCGCATCGCACGTTATTACAAAGGTTAATAAAATTGCGCCCGATTGTACTAATTGCGGAAAAGAAGAATATTATACTTGCGAATGCGGTAAATGTTATTTAGACGAATACGGTAAAACAGAAATCGCGGATATAAATTCGTGGGGTATTTTGCCTGCCGCACATACGTTTACCGCTTGGATTGACGAGACGGCTGCAACCGAAGAAACAGACGGTGTAAAAGCGCATAAAGATTGTACGGTATGCCATAAACATTTCGATGATTATGGTAACGAAATATGCGACGCGGAATTACAAATCGATAAAATTATTGTTTCGAACGCTGACGATAAAGGGCTTTCAGGCGGTGCTGTAGCAGGAATTTCAATTGCGGGTACGATAGCGGTTGAGACTTGCGGATTTGCAATAATTTGGTTTGTTATTAAGAAAAAGAAATGGGCGGACTTTATTGCTCTTTTCGTGAAAAAGTAAGTGTATATATGATAAACGCACGATTGTCGTTATTAAAAATCAGACTATATGTCAAATGTTGTGATATTTTTTTCTTACCCAAACATTTATTATAGAGCCCAAAATCAGTAGCAAAATGTATTGTAACAAAGTTTTAAATTACAACAAAAAAGCCTGTTTTTAAGGTACATACCTTAAAAACAGGCTTTTTTGAGTTATGGCGCAGAAGATGGGATTTGAACCCATGCTACGGTTTCCCGTACTACTCCCTTAGCAGGGGAGCCCCTTGAGCCACTTGGGTACTTCTGCATAACGCTAAATAATAATACCACAATTTAATAACTTTGTCAAAGTATATTTTGTTTTTTTGAAAAAAAGTTTTATTTTTTTTAAATTTTTTACTATATTTCTTGCCGTTGCTTAGTTTTTATGTTAAAATAGTTTAATAAAGGTGTAAAAATTATGAATATATGGCATGACATTAACGAAAAAAGAATTTCAACAGAAGATTTTATGTGCTATATCGAGATTCAAAAAGGCTCTAAGAGCAAGTACGAACTCGATAAAGAAACAGGCGTTTTAATGCTCGACAGAGTTTTATATACGTCCACGGTGTATCCTGCAAGTTACGGGTTTATTCCGAGAACGCTTGCCGAAGACGACGACCCGTTAGACGTATTGGTACTTTGCAGCGAACCTATATTGCCCGCAACGCTGGTGCGTTGTTATCCTATAGGCGTTATAAATATGGTTGACGACGGCAAAATGGACGAAAAAATTATAGCCATTCCTTTTAAAGAACCTACCTATAATATGTATCGCGATATTTCGGCTTTGCCTAAACATATTTTTGAAGAAATGATGCATTTTTTCGAAGTTTATAAAGTTCTCGAACATAAAACGACGTCGGTTAAAGAAATTATGGGCAGAGAAAACGCCGTAGACATAATCGAAAAATCTATTAACAACTATAAAAAATATATTGCCGAACAGGCGGAAAAACAATGAAAAAACTTTTAATAGTCGTAGATATGCAAAAAGATTTTATCGACGGCGCGCTCGGCTCGAAGCAAGCCCGTGCGATTGTTTCAAGCGTTTCGGCGCGAATCGATAGGGCGAAAGAGGAAAAAGAAGAAGTCGTTTTTACTCGCGACACGCACGGCGATAATTATCTTAATACGCAAGAAGGTAAAAACTTGCCCGTAGCGCATTGCATAAAGGGTACGAGCGGTTGGCAGATAGACGAAAATTTAAAGGCGGAAAACGCAAAAATTTTCGATAAATCTACTTTCGGCAGTATAGAACTTGCAAAATACGTGCAACAGGGCGCATATGACGCGGTAGAACTTATAGGTGTATGTACAGACATATGCGTAATTTCTAATGCGATGCTTATAAAGGCGTTTTGCCCCGAAATTATACTTTCGGTAAGAGCCGATTGTTGTGCGGGCGTAACGACAGAAAGTCATAAAAACGCGCTTGACGCAATGGCTGCCTGTCAGATTCAAATTATATAAATGTGAAAACAGACCTAATCGTAAATTTACGATTAGGTCTGTTGTTTAATCCGTTACGGGCGTAGCCCTTTTAAAACTAATTATTAGAAAGGAAGAGTGATTTCCGCAGTACCGGTGCATTCTTGGGTTTTACTACCGTTTGCAAGTCTTCCTACAATCGAGCCCGCGTTGTACTGTTCGTTTTCGGTATAATTTTTATAGTTGTTGGTATTGTCTACAACAACTTTTACTTTTTTACCTACTGTATTGTTTTCAATCGTGGTAGCGGCGCCGTCTGCACAACCTACAATGCCGCCTAAATCGCGGTAAGCGGTAACGGTTACGTTTGTAACGGTACAGTTTTTAACCGTAGCGTTAGCACAATAGCCGATAATTCCGCCGACTTTGTCGCCGTTGTCGAATGCATTAGCGATTTTTTCGGGAGTAGAAGTTATCGTTCCGCCGTCAACTACGCAGTTGATTATTTTAGCGTCCGAAGAATTAGTATAACCTACAACAGCACCTGCATAGTGAGTGCTCGATACGGTTACGTTTTTTAAAGTGAGATTTTTAACCGTACCGGTTATAGAACCGAATAAACCTGCCGATGCTTGTTCCGCATCGTTAGCCGATGTTTTCATATTGTAAATAGTATGAGAGTTACCGTCGAATATTCCTGCAAACGCTACTGCGGGGTAACCGATTACTCTGCCGATAGGCGTCCAATCTTTGTTGTCAAGGTCGATGTCTGCGGTAAGTTTTACCGTTTTGCCTGCAAACGTGTTTTGGTTGTTTACGGCAACCGCAAGAGCGGCTAATTGTTCGCCGTTTTCAATTTCGATTACGTTCGATGCCGTTTCGGGAAGAGTTCCTACGTCGCCCGACCATTTAACCGCGTCGCTTTTTTCGGTATCGCAAGCAACGAATGCGCAAGCGCAGGTTATGGCAAGAATTAAAGTTACAAAAGAAATAATAATTTTTTTCATCAAAGTCCTCCATAGCTTGTTTAAATTTTATTCGCTATAACTTATGGTTCGACGGATTAGCGAACGTTTTGCGACAGCGAATAATTTCGACAAAATTATTATTACTTTTATTATACTTAATTACATAAAAAAGTCAATGGTTTGATGTGAAATATTTTTTAGTCGGTCAAAATTTTAACGGTACGTATGCGCGTAATTTGTCAATTTATAAAAAACGGCGTCGAATTTAAACTTATAAATCCGCCGCCGTTTTTTATTATAATAATTTTTTAAGTTCTTCGATAACACCGAAATCTTTGTTAGAGCCGATTACGTCGCTAAAAAGTTCTTTTAGTTTGTAAAATGAATTTTCCATTATTTTAGGATGTCCGCACGCTTGCAAAAGTTCTAAATCGTTCATATGGTCGCCGAATGCCATACATTCGTCGGAAGAAATATTTATCTTTTTTAAAATCGCTTTAAGGGCTGTTCCTTTGTTTGCGTTATGTATCGAAATGTCTATCCATTCCATACCCGATTGAATAATTCGTAAATTCGGCAAAAGGGTCGGAAGTTTTGTCATTCCGTTTTTTTCTGCGCCTTTCATATCGTAAACGGCTATTTTGCAAATAGGGTGTGTGCTTGCTATTTCGTTAAGGTCGGCGCAAGAATTCATCGTATAACTCGCGTCAACGTATTTTACGAATTTATAGTCGGCGTTTTCGTAATAAGCGCAAGTCGGCGCGCATAATAAAGGACATAAGCCGTCGATGCCGCGAACAACGTTAAGCGCGTTTAAAACGTCGTTTTTTTCAAGAACGTTGCAAAACAACAGTTCGCCTTTATAATAGCCTAAACCGCCGTTTTCGGCAATAAAAACCGTTTTGTCCGCAACGGGCGCGAATAGTTTTTGTAAATTGTTTAACTGACGTCCGCTCGCTATGCCGAATAAAATTCCTTTTTTTTCGAGTCGTTCTATTATCGAAAAAATTTCTTCGGGTAATTTTCTGTCGGGTGTTAAAAGCGTTCCGTCTAAATCGGAAATTGCCAATTTAATCATAAGTATTAAGTTCCTTTACATAAGAGGTGCGAATATACGAAGGATTGCCCTGTATAATCTGCTGTGCCAACGCACTTTTATTTTTTCTTCGGTTATAAGTTCGCTTTCGTTACAAGTATTTAAATAATCGTCGCGCATATGGTTACAGGTTTCTTCGCCGTATATGAGAGCGTTACATTCGAAGTGTAAATACAAACTTCTGAAATCTAAGTTAGACGAACCTATTATAGCGTACTTATCGTCGCTTACTATGCTTTTTGCGTGAATAAATCCCGGGGTGTATTGATAAATTTTAACGCCTTCTTTTACAAGCGGCGAATAGAATGCCTTAGTCAGCGCGAAAACGTACTTTTTATCGGGAATATGCGGCACGGTTATTCTGACGTCTACGCCCGAGTGCGCGGCTAATATAAGAGCGCGTTTCATCTCTCCGTCTATAATTAAATAGGGGGTGTTGATATAAACGTATTTTTTTGCGTTGGAAATAATTTTTATATACAAATTTTCGCAAATTTGATTTTCTGCGTCAACGGGCGAATCGGTAAAGGGTATGCACAAATTTTTTTGGGTTTCGCCGCCATCGTAAAGATATTGTTCATAGCCGTTTTTTTCTTTTCCGAATCTTGCGCACCAAATTTGCAAAAACATTGCGGTAAAATTTTGCGTCGCTTTGCCTTTTATCATAATGCCCGTGTCTTTCCAATGACCGAATCGGCTAATTTCGTTTATATATTCGTCGGCAATGTTTATACCGCCCGTAAACGAGTATTCGCCGTCAACCACAACTATTTTTCTGTGCGTTCGGTTGTTTTGCGAAACGTCTAAAATCGCGCGATATCTGTTAAAACTGTAACATTTAATGCCTAATTTTTTGAGTTTTTCGGCAAAGTTGGTAGGAAGATACATAATAGAGCCGAAATCGTCGTAAATAAGTCTTACGTCAACGCCTTGTTTTGCTTTTTCGGTTAAAATATCGAGCACGTTATTCCAGAATTTTCCTTTTGCTATTATAAAAAATTCCATAAAGATATACTTTTTCGCGCCCTTTAAAACTTCGTAAAGTCTTTCGGCGTATTCTTCGCCCGATTTAAAGTATTCTATTTCTTCGCAAGTAGTTGCGGGCAAAAAACCTTCTTTTTTTATAATATTCGCGCAATTTGCGAAAAACTCGTCCGTTTGTTTATAACGCTCGTCGATTTTATCGTTGTTTTCGTATAAACATTCCGAGCCCTCGAAACGACTTGCCATAAGTTTTTTAAGCGTGTATTTGGGAAGACGTTTTTTGCCGAAAAACAAATATAATACGCAGCCGAGAACAGGGAGCGAGAGTATCGGCATAATCCAAGCGATTTTATAATCGGCGTTTTTGTTCGAGTTTATTATATGCAACACGAACGATACGTCGAGTACGACGGTTACGACTGCTAAAATCGTAGGATAAACCGTTTCGTTTAAAACGAAAACGCCGAAAACGAGCAGTGCGATTTCTGCTAAAATAAGTATACTCGTTACAAAAAATCTGCTAAAAAGCAATTTAAAAAATTTTCTCATTTTTTACCTGTAATTTAAAATGGTATCGACTATTAGATAAAACGTAGGAATGCAATATAGGGGGTATAATATGTTTATCGTGAGTTTTTAAACTAAAAGTTAAAAAATATAAAATTTAAAAAATACAAAAAGCCGCCTTTTTAAGACGGCTTTATATAAAATAAACTCTTACATCATATTTAAAACGGTAACCGACGGGTTTTTGCCTTCGTCGAGTAATTTCGCACCTTTTGCGAGTGTTTCTTCGAGATTGTCTTTAACGGCGATGGGACAGTTTAAAGATTCTATGTTAACCGCTTTGTTTACGAGTAGGTTAATTGCCGTAGAAGTGTAAGAATAGCCGTCGTTAACGCTAAAAATATTCAAGTTTTTGCGGAACGCGTTTTCTAAGGTTATTTTGTGCTCGGGAGTGGTAAACCCTGCGAGCGCTACGCTGCCGTTTTTGCCGGTAACCGAAAAAACAAGTTCGGGCGACAATTTGCTTTCGGTAATAAACACTCCGCCGTAAGCCATTCTTCCGCCCGTAAGTCTGCAAATATTATCGTGTAAATCTTCGTTAGCCTCGAGTGTGTAATAGATGCCTGCCTTATTGGCTTTTTCGAGTTTTTCGGTATCGCTGTCTATTAAAATAGGCACGGCGCGATGATAAATTAAAAGTTGGCAAAGCAAAATGCCGAGCGCGTCTGCTCCTATAACGGCAATGTGTTTGCCTTTATCCGCCTCGAGTTTGTCGGCAACCGCTTCGCAAAGCGCTACAGGCTCTATAAAAGCGGATTCGGTTTCGCTTATGGCGGGGGGAAGGGGAGAAAGCATATCTTCGTTCACGACTACGAAGTCTTTTAAAAAACCGTCTGCGTTTACGCCTGCAATGCTTATTATTTCGTTTTTGTTATCGCTAAGTTCTTTTGCCGTAACGGCGTTTAAGTAAACGCGCGTTCCTTTTTCTACCGCAACGCAATCTGCGCCCGTTTCGATAACGATGCCGGCGGCGAATCTGCCGGGAACGAGGGGGTATTTGAGTTCGTCGTTTCCCCTGTAAGCAGAATACTCGACGGGGGATAACAGTGCGGTAACCAATTTTACTTTTGCCTGATTGGGTTCGCTGATGTTATCGGGTTTTTCTTCTATTTGCAATACCCGCGGGAAAACTATTTTGCAAGTTCTCATATTACTCCTTAAATCGAAAGAACTAAAATTAAGTCCTTTTCGGTTTATTATATACGAGATATTATAAAACAAGAACTTAAAATAATCAAGCAAAAAGCGGTTATTTACAAATTCTTTGAAATTTTTTAAAAAAATCACGGATTGTCGCCCTTTTCTGTTTGACTTGTTTTGTAAAATAATATATAATAAATCAGCATCTTATATAACGGAAAGAATATTATTCGTGTCCGCAGGTAAAGCGGGCTGAGTTTTTAAGAAAGTAATCGAAAAGAGGTGAAATTATGAAACCCGAAATACATCCCGATTATCACGAAGTAACGGTTACTTGTGCTTGCGGCGCAACGTTTAAAACCGGTTCTACCAAAAAAGGGGATACTCTCAAAGTGGATATTTGCAGTAAATGTCATCCTTTCTTTACAGGCAGACAGAAACTCGTTGATACAGGCGGCAGAGTCGATAAGTTTAAAAAAAGATACGGAATTTAGTTTTTGTGTTTTCAGCTCTAAGTGTTGCTTGGGGCTGATTTTTCTTTATTTTGCACTTTTTTACGCCGAAAAATACAAAAAACGAGCATTTTTTTGAACTTTTTCGGCAAAAATTTGCTTTTTATAGTTTCAATTTATAAGGACGTTTTATTATGGGTAAAGAAAAAAAGCGTAACAACCGTACTTCGATAGG
>CAYTNZ010000012.1:0-11714 GCA_964439285.1 uncultured Clostridia bacterium
CTTTTATAGAGATGACTTCTTTCGGTGAACAAATGGGTTTTTCTAAATATCACGGAAAATTTTTTATCTCTTTTGAAAAATTTTCGTGAACACATTTTTACAATAACTCGCGCAAGGAAAACCGCGCTTTTGCGCCTGCGCACTCTATTTGGCAAAACCTTGCCTTTTGCGGAAAAGGTGAATTCGGTGCGCATATATATGGTGTGCAAAAAAAAGCGCACCGAAAAGGGAAAATCCCGCCGCCTTGTCGGTGGGTTGTCCTTACAAATCACGGCAAGGATTTTCGTCAGTACGAAAAAACTTGCGTGAACGACGCTTACTCTAATATCGCTTTAATTCTTCTTATTCCGCTCGCACTCGACTGTTCTTTAACTATTTTAAACGTTCCGAGTTCGCCCGTACGGCTTGCGTGAGGTCCGCCGCACATTTCGCGAGAGAAATTGCCTATACTGTAAGTTTTAACGATTTCGCCGTATTTAGAATCGAATACGCCCGTTATACCTTCTTTACGAGCCTGTTCGATAGGCATTTCGGCAAACACCACGGGAATATCTTCTTTAATTTTCTCATTTACGAGATTTTCGACCGCTTTAATTTCTTCTTCGGTCATAGGACGAGCAAAGTTGAAATCGAAACGCAATCTCTCGGGGGTAATGTTACTACCCTTTTGATTGATATCGGGAGAAAGTATAGTTTTTAACGCCGCGTTTAAAAGGTGAGTTGCGGTATGCAATCTCGTAGTCGCCTCGCTCGTGTCCGAAAGACCGCCTTTAAACTGAGCGTCGCCGGCGTGGCTCTTGGCTTGATGTTCTTTAAACGCTTCGTTAAAGCCGTTCGTATCTACTTTGTATCCGCGCTCGGCGGCAAGTTCTTCGGTAAGTTCTAAAGGGAATCCGTAAGTATCGTAAAGTTTAAACGCTTGCTTTCCGCCGATTGTGTTCTCTTTAACGTAATCGGGATTTTGTTTAGACATAAATTCGTTTTTACGCTCTATTCCGTTTACGCATTTGTCGAATTCTTTAATACCTTTTTCGAGCGTTGCTTCAAAACGGTCTATTTCTCTTGCGAATTCCGCTAAAATATACTCTTCTTTTTTAGGTAAAAGCGGATACGCTTCGTTATACACGTCTTCTATAAATATTTTAGCAACGTTTAAAAGTTCGCTGCTGTTAATACCTAAAATTCTCGAATAACGAACAGCCCTTCTCATTAAACGACGCAAAATATACCCCGCACCCGTGTTAGAAGGAAGTATTCCGTTTACGTCGCCAATAAGCATTACTGCCGTACGAGTATGGTCTGCGATTATTCGCATCGCCTTTTGGAATTCGCCGCCTTCGTCGTACGCTTTAGACGAAACTTTTTCGAGATACGCAATAACACCGCTAAACAAATCGGTTTTATACCCGTCGGTAAGTCCGTTTAAAAACGCGAGCATTCTGTCAAGCCCGAAGCCCGTATCCACGTTTTTATCTGCGAGCGGTTCGTACTTTCCGCCTTCGGCTTTTTTATACTGCATATAAACGTCGTTACCTATTTCGACGTATCTGCCGCAATCGCAATTCACGTCGCAATGCTCAGAGCATTTATTATCGTGCAACGGATAAAACCACTCGTTGTCGGGACCACAAGGAGTGCCCACCGTTCCTTCGAGTTCCCACCAGTTGTTAGATTTATCCAAATAGAAAATATTTTCTTTTTTAATTCCGAGATTTTGCAAAAGCGTTGCCGTTTCTTCGTCGCGCGGAGCGCTCTCGTTCCCTTCGAAAACGGTGGAACAAATTTTATCTTTGTCAAGCCCGAAAACTTCGGTTAAAAGTTCGAACGTCCAAGCGGTTTTTTCCGTTTTGAAATAATCGCCGAGCGACCAGTTACCCATCATTTCGAAAAAAGTAAAGTGCGACGCGTCGCCTACCGACTCTATATCGACGGTTCTTACGCAACCTTGAACGTTGCAAAGACGCTTGCCTGCCGGATGAGGTTGTCCTAAAAGATAAGGCATAAGCGGCTGCATACCCGCTACGTTAAACATAACGCCCGTCGTGCCGTCGCCTATTAAAGATACCGCGCCGATATTAACGTGTCCTTTGCTTTCGTAAAATGAAATCCATTTATTTCTTAATTCTTTACTGGTTATCATAACTATCACCTTTGTTTTTTACTTTTTAGTAAGAGTGTATCCGTCTTTAGAATCTTTAACAATCCAACCGAGCGAGTCGAGTTTTGCGCGAAGTTCGTCCGATTTAGCCCAATCTTTATTCGCTCTCGCCGCCGCGCGCTCTTTGGCGATTGAGGCTATTTCTTCGGGAATTTCTTCTTTTACTTCTTCTTGACGCGCTTCGTCAAGTTTAAGCCCGAAAACCTTGTCCATTTCTAAAACGAGCGAGTAAATCTTTTTACTCGCCGGCTCTTTCAGCATTGTCCACAATACGCCGAGCGCACCGGGGATATTTAAATCGTCGGTTATATTTTCTTCGAATTCTTTTTTATATTCTGAAAGTTTATCGTCCGAACAGTCGTTTTCGCCCGTTTTATGTTTTAACACGAGCGAACACAATCTCGCGTAAGCGGTTTTTGCGCCGTCCATACCGTCGAAAGTAAAATTGAGTTTTTTACGATAATGAGTGTTAAGGCAAAAATAACGGAAACACATAGGCGAATAACCCATTTCTTCGAGTTGACTTACCAAATAGGTATTGCCGAGTTTTTTACTCATTTTTCCGTTGTTTACGAGCATAAACTCGCCGTGCATCCAAAATTTTGCAGGATTTTTGCCCGAAAAGCCGTAACTTTGCGCAATTTCGTTTTCGTGATGAATGGGAATATGGTCCACGCCGCCGGTGTGAATATCGAACACTTCGCCGAGATATTTTTTACTCATAGCCGAGCACTCTATATGCCATCCGGGATATCCCATTCCCCAACGGCTATCCCATTGCATTATATGCTCTTTGGGCGCTTTTTTCCATATCGCAAAGTCGTAAGGATTTTTCTTTTCGTCGTTTACTTCTACCCTTGCGCCTGCTTTTTGCTCGTCGAGATTAATTCCCGAAAGCGCGCCGTAGCCCGAAAATTTAGAAATATCGAAATAAATGCCGTCGCTCGTTTCGTACCCGTAACCTTTATCGCAAAGAGTATATACAAAATCGAGCATCTCTTTTATATGGTCGGTTGCCTTAGGAGTAAGTTCGGGTTTTCCGATATTCAATTTTTTTAAATCGTCGAAAAACACGTTCGTGTAATACGCGGCTATTTCGTAAGGCGATTTTTGCTGCTCTTTTGCCGCTTTTTCCATTTTGTCTTCGCCGTCGTCGGCATCGCTTAAAAGATGTCCTACGTCGGTTATATTCATAACTCCCTTTACTTTATAGCCTTCGTATTTTAATACTCTGCGGAGTAAATCCATAAAAACATAGGTACGCATATTACCTATATGCGCAAAATTGTATACGGTAGGTCCGCACGAATACATACGCACGGTTTTACCGTCTAAAGGAGTAAATTCTTCTTTTTTGCGTGTAAGCGTGTTATAAAATTTCATCTTTATTCCTCTTTTTTATTGGTTGTATCTTCTTTATCGTTATTATTTTCGATTTTGCAAGCGCCGCTTGCCTTAAATTCGCCGTTCGTAAGTTTTTCGAGCGTTTCTTCGAGCATTGCGACCCTTGAACGCAACGAGCAAATTTCTACGAGATTGGGGTCTGTTTTTTCTTGAGTTAAATCGGGCTTTTCGCCGTTTAACCTTACTATTCTTCCCGGAACGCCGACCACCGTCGCGTGAGGGGGAACAGGACGAAGAACAACCGCGCCCGCGCCTATTTTTGCGCCTTCTCCTACGGTACAGCCGCCGAGAACCTTAGCACCTGCGCTGATTATTACGTCTTTTTCGATTGTAGGATGACGTTTTCCCTTCTCTTTACCCGTACCGCCGAGCGTTACGCACTGATAAATTACCACGCCGCTCTTTACTTCTGCCGTTTCGCCTATAACCACGCCTACGCCGTGGTCGATAAATACTCCGCCTTCGATTTTAGCGGCAGGATGAATTTCTATACCTGTAAAAAATTTGCCCCACTGAGATATCATTCGCGCTAAAAGTTTTAGTTTTATTCTGTAAAAAAACCGCGCAACCCTGTGCCACGAGAGAGCGTGAACGCCCGAATAAGTAAGCCAAATTTCAAATTTGTTTCGTGCGGCAGGGTCGTTTTGCTTTGCCGCATTTATATCTTTTCTCAAATTTTTAAAAAACATATTATCTCCTTTGCTTAAACGTTAGAAAATCGATAAAATTCGATGCTCTAACGGCTACGTTTTTATCTTAAAAAACGTTTTTAGGCGCTTATGAAAATTGACGTTAACGCTTTTAATGCAAAAGCCGATATCAAAAAACACGCCTTTACAATGACGTTATCATTATATAAAGGCGTGTTTGTCCGCTGTTCCACTTTACTTTAAAGTTTTTTAGCCGTTTAACTATTTGCCTTAAAAAAGGCAATGCCGTTTTGCGTTTTACAAAAACTTTTCTTATTGGCGCTATAACGGGCGCACCGCAGGTGATTAGCCTGACCTTTTAACACGAAAACGCACTTTCGCGGCTGTTATGCTCCGCTTGCAGCCTTGGCGGAACTCTCTTGAATTTTGCCGATACTCTTTTTTCGCTCGGAATATTAATATTTGACTTACCGCTAAGCGCTATATAAGAAACGCTTGCCGCAAAGCCTTTTATTTTTAGTTATTTTAACATTATTTACGATTAAATGCAAGCATTTTTACATAAGTGATGATATCTTGTACTCGCCGAGCAAAGTTTGCACCATTTCGGGATTATAAATACTGTAATCGAGAATAAAACGCATTACCACGTCGCGAGCGTCGGAATAATCGAAAAACGTTCCTAAATACTCGAAAATCGTATTTACGTCGTTCAACGACGCGCGCAATGCTATCGCAAGTTTGTATACAAGTTTCTTTTCGGGTTGATATTTGCCCTTTAATACTTTATCCCAAAATTCTTTTTCTATACCCAATTCTTTATACATTTCGTCGGCTTTGCGTCCGTTTTTTTCGATAACTTTAATTATAGCGTAACGCGGTGCTTCGCTTTTATGAAAAAAGTATCTCACTCTCGATTTAAAAGGAATTACCTTGACCGAAAAAGAAAAATTATTGTCTACGTACTTTTCTTTTACTTCTTTTAAAACAGCAGCGGCGTTTGGTTGGCAATATATTTTACGCATTTCGTTAGACGCCGTTTCGCCCTGCTCGATACGGTTTTGATTTTTTAATATCATAGCCATCGTTACCGACTCGTAACTTTTAACGCCGGCTATCAAATCGTAATTTTCGTATTTTTTTGCAAAATATTCGTCTAAATCGCGGATTAAATTTTCGCTCATTATAATTCTCCTTTATCTTTCGATAAGCTTTTGCAAAATTTTAATTTTGTAGTAAAAATAATAATTTTGCGTTTACGTAAGTCAACGTTTTTAATACGATATATATTATATACCATTTGCGAAAAAACTCAAACTCTTTAACGCGTTTGTTTTTCGTTTTCACGTTTTTTTCGTAAAATTGAAAAAAACTAACGTTTTTTGTTAGTTTGAATTGATTTTTTACACTAACAATGATATACTTAACATATTAAACAGAGGTTAAATTAAATTGAAAAGAACAAGAATAGACGAAATTGCGTCGCTCGTTGAAAAAAACGGCAAAATGACGCTTAGAGAACTTTCGAAACATTTTCCGAACATGTCGGATATGACCTTGCGCAGAGATTTAACGCAACTTGAAAAAGAAAATAAAATCATACGCATACGCGGCGGCGCAATGTCCGTTTTAGAAGTTCAAAAACGCTCGGGCGAAGCGTACACTCAAAAAACAACGCTCAACACCGACGCAAAAAAAATTATAGCCAAAAAAACGGTTGCGCTTATAGACGAAGGAGTTAGCATATTTATCGACGGCGGCACGACGAGTATGTATCTTGCAAAAGAACTGCCCGACAAACCTTGCCATATATTTACAAACGGAATTGCGGTTGCCGAAGAACTCGCGCATAAAAAACAACCGTCTGTAGTGTTGGCGGGCGGCGACTTAATTAAAGAAAATCTTTCTACCGCATCGCCCTATTCGAAACTGTTTTTAGAAAACATCAATTTCGAACTCGCGATAATTTCGGCGTCGGCTTTTTCGTTCGCACACGGTTTTTCTTGTTTGGGGCAAGTTGAAGCGGACTTGTTAAAATATATTTTAAACAAAGCGAAAATGGTATATATGATGCTCGACACATCGAAAATAGACAAAATTATGCCGTATACGTTCGCATATCCCGAAGATATCGACGTTTTAATCACAGACGATGCGCTGCCTTCTTCCGTAAAAGCGGTTTTCGAAGAAAAAAACATCGTTGTAATTTAAAACATTCGAGATACTTGGCGATATAACGAAAAAAAATCATATATTTTATAAAAAATAAAGGGAGAAACAAATTATTATGTACGCTTATGAACTTTACGAAAACGCATTACAAATCGTATCGGACAGTTGTTCGAAAATCGGCAGAATACAGACTTTGGAAAATCTTTTTGCGAACACGTTCAACGCTTTAATCGAGGACGAATATTTTTCAAGGCACGAAGCGACCGAATTCATTATCGGCGCTTTCGCTTGCGTTGCCTGCAACGACGGAAAAATAAGCCGCGACGAATACGCCGCGTTTAAAAACGCAGTCGGCGAACAAGATTTTACTTACGACGATTTTTTTAATTTAATGTCGCAATACAATCGCAAAACAAACAGAGACAATACGGTTAATGTTTTTAACGGTTTAAAAAACAGAGATACGGTTTTAATGGTTATTTCTCTTTGCATTGCAACCGCTTTGCAAGACGGCTACGTTCACGAAAACGAAGAACTTTTCTGCACGTCGCTTTGCGAGGTTTATTTAAATCGTTTCGAACGCTGATTTTTAGTCCGATTACAAAAACGGGCTTGCGAATTTTTTCGCAAGCCCGTTTTTTATTTTTTCGCTTAAAACACCACAGCCAAAGTTTAAAAGTCGATTTATTTCGCGTTTCGTGTTTTATAAAAAATCAATCCAACTTTTTATGCGAGCCTGTAAGAGAAAATATTATCCATTCGGCTATATTTACCGCGTGATCGCCTATCCTTTCGAGATATTTTGCAATCATTAACATATCGAGCGCGCGCTCGTTATCGTCTTGATTTTTATTTTTTGCCATAAACGCGGTGAGTTCCCCCTTTATTTTTAAAAAGCAATCGTCTACGAAATCGTCCGCTCGGCATATTTTATCTGCTTTTTCTATATCGTTTTCAATAAACGCCTGCATAATGCCTTTTACCATTTCGCAAACGGCGTCAGCCGCTTTTTGCAAATCGTCGAATATTTCGCCTTGCGTTATTTTATCCGCCTTTATTGCAAGTTCCGAAATATCTACCGCTTGGTCGGCAATCCTTTCCATATCGGTTATCATTTTCATTGCCGAAGTAATAAAAAGCAAATCGCTCGCTACCGGTTGTTGACGAACGATAAGTTTTAAACAAAGCCTTTCTATTTTACCTTCGTTTTCGTCTACGGCGCTTTCGAACTTTTTTACGTTTTTTATAAAAGCGACGCTGTCGTAAAGAACGTTTTCCGCCTTTTTATTTTTTTCGCTCTTTTCGCCTTTCAACCTTTCGACAACCGAATAAATAGCCCGCACGTTCAACTCGCCCGTTTCGGCAAGCAATTGTTTTAATTTAATTAACTGTTCGTCGTATATCTTTCTCGTCATATTAGCCGAATCTCCCCGTAATGTAATCTTCGGTACGCTTGTCTTTAGGTTTATCGAAAACGTCGTCGGTATCGCCCGTCTCGATTAATTCTCCGAGCAGAAAAAACGCCGTTTTATCGGAAATTCTCGCCGCTTGCTGCATATTATGCGTTACCGTAACTATCGTGTATTTTTCTTTTAATTCTTGCGTCAAGTCTTCTATTTTCGACGTCGAAACAGGGTCGAGCGCACTCGTAGGTTCGTCCATAAGTAACACCTCGGGCTCTATCGAAAGAGCACGCGCGATACACAGCCTTTGTTGCTGTCCGCCCGAAAGCCCTAACGCGCTCTTTTTTAAACGGTCTTTAACTTCGTCCCAAATAGCAGCGCGACGCAAAGATTTTTCTACTATTTCGTCCAACTCGGCTTTCTTTTTTACACCGTGAGTTTTAGGTCCGTAGGCAATATTGTCGTACACGCTCATAGGAAACGGATTGGGTTTTTGAAAAACCATTCCGACGCGCCTACGCAAAACGTTTACGTCCGTCTTTTCATACAAATCTTCGCCGTCTATTAAAATTTTTCCGCATATTTTGCAATCGGAAACTAAATCGTTCATACGATTTAAAGTTTTTAAAAAAGTAGACTTTCCGCACCCCGACGGACCTATAAGCGCGGTTATTTGTTTTTCGGCAATATCGATGGTTATGTTTTTTAACGCATGAAACTTACCGTACCATAAATTTAAGTCTTTTACGTTGAATTTATCCAAAATCAATACTCCTTTTTAAATTTGTTCGCTATAAACTCGGCTAACCCGTTTACAAAAAGTACTATCGCGATAAGCACGACAGCCGCCGCCCAAGCCTCGTTTTCGTATAAAGCGTTGGTAGCCAAAAAATAAACGTGAACGGCAAGAGTTTCGCCGCCGTTTAAAAATCCGCTTGCAATATTCGTCGCTGTTCCCGCAGTGTAAATAAGGGCAGCCGTTTCACCTATAATTCTACCGAAACCGAGTATTATTCCCGAAATTATTCCGGACGCAGCCGAAGGTAAAATTATTTTAAAAATAGTTCGTAATTTTCCCGCGCCGAGTGCGAAACTTCCTTCCCTGAACGATACGGGCACTGCTTTTAAGGCTTCTTCCGTCGTTCGCATTATTAAAGGCAATATCATAAGCGCGCAAGTAAGTGCGCCCGAGAGTACAGACTCTCCCCAACCAAAAAGTTGCACAAAGCACAACATTCCGAAAATACCGTACACTATCGACGGTATTCCTGCAAGCGTTTCTGCCGCAATACGTACGATTTTTACGAATACGTTGTTCGATTTTGCGTACTCGACCATAAAAATAGCGGCGAACACGCCTATCGGTATCGCTATTAAAAGAGCCGTTGTCGCAATAAAAAAAGTATTTATTATCGCAGGTGTCATAGACAAATTTTCGCTCGAATATTTCGGCGTAAACACTTTAGCCGAAAGATTCGGCAAGCCGCGTATCAACGTGTAAATTAAAACGGCAACGACCGCAATCAGCGTTATAATCGCGCCTAAAAACACAATTAGCGTTATGACGAAAGAAAGCGGCTTTTTTTTGTATTCTTTTAATTTATTCAAAAACGTTTTACGATTTATAGGAATAACTTTATCGACGTCGATATCTTTATACATAGCAACATTTTCCATAATTATTTATCTCCGCGTTTACGAATTAGCGAAATAAGCAACGTAATAATTAAAATAAACACAAACAGCACCGCCGCCGTTGCGATAAGCGCGCCCCTGTGCAGTCCCGTAGCGTAGCCGAGCGACATCACTATGTTAGCAGTCATAGTCTTTACGCCGTCTAAAATACTTTCGGGAAATACGGTTTGATTGCCGGCAACCATAACCACCGCCATAGTTTCGCCGATAACCCTGCCGAGCCCTAATATTATCGAAGTCATAATCCCCGATTTCGCCGCAGGCGTTTCGATTGTAAAAATCGCCCTTTCTTTCGTCGCACCGAGCGCGATTGCGCCTTCGTAATAATATTTCGGAACTGCTCTTAAAGCGTTTTCAGAAACGCTTATTATAGTAGGAAGTATCATAATTCCGAGCACTATAGACGCGGTTAAAATACTCGAACCCGAACCGCCGAAATTATTCATTACGAAAGGAACTATTACAGAAAGCCCGAAAAAACCGTACACTATCGACGGTATCCCAGCCAAAATATTAACGAGCGGTTTAATTACTTTATATAGCCTTTTAGGGCAATATCTTGCCATAAAAACCGCCGTTAAAAATCCTATCGGCACGCCTATGATAAGAGCGCCTGCCGTTATATAGCAAGAGCCTACTATCATCGTAGCGATGCCGAAACTCGGAATGTCGTCTTCAGGCGCCCAGTTTGCGTTAAAAAGGAAATTTACAAAGCCTATTTTAGAAACGGCAGGTATCGCCTGCACGAAAATAAAGGCGCTTATAACGACTACTGCCGCAATAAACACGATTGCCGCTATAATAAACACGACTTTCATAACAAGTTCTTTATTAAATTTAAAAAGCCGTTTTTTTATCGCGCCTTTTGCGTTTTGCATAATTTTTCTCCCGTCAGGTTTTTACGAGTAGGTTCGCATCCGCTCGTTTTTTATTTTTTAATTTGTAATATTGTAAGTTTTGTCTGAAAGTGCGCGTAGCGCATTTTTAAGAAAAACTCCGTTTGCAGAGCCGACTTTTTCGGCGAACAAAGGGGTTTTTCTAAATATCACGGAAAATTTTTCATCTCTTTTGAAAAATTTTCGTGAACTCATTTTACTCTATCGTAATCCCTAAATCGCCCCATTTTACAACGGCACCCGTGTAAATATCGCGAATTTGCGTTTTCGTAACGTTATTTATAGAATTTTTCTTATTCACGATTACCGCAATACCGTCGGTTGCCAAAACGTAGCGCTCTAAAACAGCCGCTTCGCTACTTTTCAACTCGCGCGATGCCATACCTAAATCGTACGTGCCGTTAATCGCGCCGTTTATTCCGGACGTAGAGTCATTTTTACCGAAATCGAACTTCGATTTCGCGACTCCCGATATTTTACAATACGACTCTATAAGTTTTTCCATTAACGGTTGAACGGAAGAAGAACCGTTTACACGTATCCGTTCACTCGGCAAAACTTGCGATTTTTCGTACTCGAAAGACGTATCGGGGGCGATAAAGTCGTTATCCGAAATTACGGCGGCTGCTTGCCTACTCTTTAAATAGCTTAAAAAATCTATTAAAGTTTTATTGTCGTTATCCGCCTTATACACCACGTTGAACGGGCGCGAAAGCGCATACGTGCCCTTTTTTATATTATCCGCACTCGCGGCAACGCCTTCGTAATCGACCGCTTTTACCTTATCGTTTAAAGAACCGAAGGATATATAGCCTATCGCCCTTTTATTATTCGATACCTGCGTTATTACAACCGCGGTGCTGTTGGCTTCTTCGGCTTTTTTTGTTGTTTTGTCGAATTTGTTACCTTGCGAATCTTTTTGCTCGACGCCCGTAAGTTCAATAAACGCCGAACGCGTGCCCGAACCGTTTTCGCGAGTGATAACCGTAATTTCGTCCGATTTGTTGCCGCAGCCTACGAAAAACGCGAATATCCCTATCGCTAAAATCGCGCAGAGTAAAAGTATAAGTTTTCTTTTCATTTTTTCTCCTTGTAGTTTTTACGCAGAATTTGATTTTTAACTCTAAATTGAATTTGTTCTGCGTTTTTATCGACTTTATTTTAACAACTAACTGTAATAAATTTTTCGTTTTTTTGTCATAAAATTGTAATAAAATATTTAATTTGAATTAATTATTTATTCGGCTTATAATATTTTGTGTAAATAATACGTTAAAAAACCGCCGCGATTTATCTTTTTTAGATAAACCGCAGCGGTTTTTATAATACAAGAAGT
>CAYTNZ010000013.1:0-11580 GCA_964439285.1 uncultured Clostridia bacterium
GCATAAACTCGTAAAGGCGGCGGATAAACTTTCGGCGTATATAAAGTGCATAGAAGAATTAAAGAGCGGAAACGCAGAGTTTAAACGCGCCAAAGAAAGTATTGAGCAAGAACTTAAAAGTAAAAATATGCCTTGCGTAGATTATTTTATGGAAAATTTTATCCCCGGATATTTTCTTACTCTCGACGAAATGGAAAATTTAGACTAATAAAAAGTCATATAATTTAAACTTAAAACGCAAGCCGCCCGCAGTTTATATTGAATGACGGGCGGTTCTTATCATTTATACGTGGTTTCTTGTAGACCCGTTAGTAGACAGGATAGACGTGATTTTAATTTAGTAAATATAAATAAAAAAGGAAAGAAAAATATGTTAAGCGAAATTCAAAAAAATAAATTTACCGCAAGAGCGAAAGACGAAATAAACAAGTTACTTAAAAGATTAAATATTGTTGAAATAACAGATGATACTGTTTGTGATTTACAAGAAGAACTTGATTTTTTAATTTCTTCATTGGTTAATACTCAAGAAAGCGGTAAAGACATTGATGAAGAATTGTTGAAAATTTATGATTTGCTGCAAGATATTGTTTTAGACAATGAAGAAGATTTAGATTTCTTAAATAAGTTTTTATTTGATTAAAACGTTGTTTAATATACTTTGCTTGGAAAAGAGCGAGTATAAAGTATAATTCATAACGCCGCTCCTTTAATCTTATTATACAAAGTGTCTACCTAAAAATCAAATAAATTCTATAAATATATATTAAATTGTCTACTCGATAAAGCGAAACAGAGTAGACAATTATTTTTTAAAAATGCTTTTATTGTTTTTTGTATTATAGTATAATATAGGGGAAAGAAAATTAAAGTGCACGTTTTTTCTTGACGAATTTTAAAGGAGATTATATAATATGAGCATTCTGGGGCTTTTATTTAAGCCTAAAAAAGAAATGGAAAAGAAAGATACTAAGCATATTAAAATGGGTAAATACGAAATTTCTTCTCACGCACAAAACAGAATTGTGGAAGATAAACGAAATTTGCGTAAGAAAGATATGATACAAAATTTGTTTTGTAATTCAATTGAGTCAAAACCATATATCTATACTGACGGAAGAACAGTGCAGTACGATAGGTTTAATAAAAATAATAGAACAGTGACGCACATTGTAAAAAAGGGGCATTTAGTAAAAACAATAAGAAAATATCACAAAGAAAACGAGCGGAAAGAATTGAATAAATTAAGGAGAAAAGGATAAATGTTTAAATTGTTTAAAAAAAATCGGCAGGTAGAAGTTTCTAAAAAAGTTAGCGAACAAGCAATATTATTCATAAAAAAATATGCAATACCTGCATTATGTATACAAGGCAGAATAGATGAAAATTTGTTTTTCGATATTTTAAATTTTGCTTGTCAATGTGAACAAAATATGATAGACGAGCAAGGTTATGACAGAACCGACGATTATCCCGAAAAAGAACGTGATATTTGGGGGGACGCTTTCGTTACAGAAATTTCTGCTTATAAAATTGATTTAGATGACTTAAATAAAAGACTTGGTTTTATTAATATTTAACTTTTAATAAAGTGTAATAACAAAATAACGAGCGGACGTAAAGTATAATTTTAAACAAAAAACGGACTTTGAGCGTGTTGATAAAAAATCAACGCGCTCAAAGTCCGTTAGAGTATTACGTGTTAATTAGCCAAATCTTTATGCGTGCAAAGTTTTACGTTTCGTTTATCTATTTCGATAAGGTTATCGTTCGTCATTTTTTTAAGTTCTCTGACCATTGCGCTTCTGTCTACGCATATATAATCGGCAAGGCTGGTTTGTGAAAAAGGCAACGTGAAATACGCGCTCTTGTTTTTTATAGAAAGCAACGTAAAGTAAGCCATAAGTTTATCGCGGATAGAGCGTTGCGATAAAATTTCTAAGTGTTCGGAAAGTGCCTGTGTTTTTTCGCTCATAAGTTTTACGAGATTTTGTACTACTACGCTATGGTGAGTGCACGCGTTAGGGCATCTTTTAATTATATGCTCGTAATCTATAAACATTATTTTTGTCGTTTCTTCGCACAAAATAAAAAAACTCGTATCGGGGCTTGCAAAGGCAAGCACGTCGCCGAAAACGCTGCCGGGGCGAAGTTGTTCAAAAATAGTTCTAATGCCGTTCAAATCGTTTTTTAAAAGGCTCGCTTTGCCTTTTTGAACAATCCCCACTCTGTTTTGTCCGACGGTTATTTCTTCGCCTTTTTTATAGGTTTTTATAACCGTTTTAAAACAAATCATCATTGCTTTATATTCTTCTTTCGACACGCCGTCGAAAAGCGACGTAGTAACTTCCATCTTTCCCCGCTCCTTTAAAATAGTGGTATAAAAAGTTGAAAAAATTTTTAAACGTGCTTTTTAATATTCCGAAAAAGCACCTATGTTTTTATTTTTAAGCGAACGCACCGCAAAATAGAGAGGAACGCCAAGCCCGTACACCCAAGCGATTTGGGTAACGGTCATAGAAATCGCTAAAAAAGGATACGAAATTTCTGCCGCGCCCGTAAAAACGATTATTGCGGGAATTGCGAGCGCGTTTAAAAATACGGGAAATATTCCGCCTAAAATAAGTTTTAGCGGCGTGTTTTTTACGAATTTTCCCACTACGTACGTTAAAAACGCGGCAACGAGCGAAATTAAACTTCCGCCGAAAATATCCCAAGGCCCTACGGGCGAGAGTAAATTCGCTATAAGACAGCCTATGAACAGCGCCGGCACGCAATCTACGTAAAACAGGGGTAAAATACAAAGAGCCTCCGCAGGACGTATTTGGAAACCTAAAGTTCCGAAAGAAAACTGTCCTAAAGCGAAGGTCAAAACTGCATAGAGCGCGGCAACGATGCCTGAGCGGCACAACATTTTCGTTGTAAATTTTTTCATATAAAATTACCTCGGTTGTTTTTAAGTAGTGTTTTCCGAAAACCTACCGTAAAGAATAATAGCGTAAAATTTAAACAAAGTCAAACGTTTTTGTTCGGTAAGATAAAAAACCGAAAATTTTGCAAAACTTTTGTGGTTTGCGTAAGTTATTTGCGGCTTTATTAACTTAAATTTTTAAACGGTTTAAACACAAAAGCCCAAAACACGCAAAAAAGCGCGGCAACGCCGAAAAATATATGCAAAATTTTATATAAAAGAGTGTTGTTAAAACAAATAAGCATTAAAAAATCGAAACCGAAAAGCGCGTAAACGCTTGCGTTTATTCCGGATAGAACAAGCGCGAACACGCATATAATTGCCGAAATTTTCATATAAACAGTATGCGCGAAATAAAAAATTATACTTATATTTTAGGGGTGTTAAATTACGATGTTTTCGAGTAAAAGATAGTCGAATTCAACGCTTTCAACAAAATCTCGCGGCAAAAAACGCACGTGATTAAACTTTGCAAAGTTAAAAATATGCGTTTTTAAAAGTACGGGGGTAGGGGCGTCGAGTTCTCGGCAAATATCCATAAGATATATAAGAAAATGCGAGTAATCCGTTTTTTCGCCAAGTTCGTAAACGTACTGCTTGCGGATTTTTCCGTCAGTCATTATTTTTGCCCAAATTTTAACCATAAAACGTTCCTTAAAATATAGTTTAATAGAATAATATTCTAACAAAATTTTACTAAAAAGTAAAATCTTATTGACACGGACGCGGTTAAAAGTTTATAATATTTAAAAGGCGGGTTTGATTTTTACTCGCCTAAAAAACAATAAGGAGTTTATTATGAAAAAACTCGAAGCGGACGTTTTAAAAATCTTAGAAGAAGATTGTAGATATACCCCTGCTCAAATTGCGGTTATGCTCGATAAAGACGAGCGCGAAATTGCCGCCTCGATAAAAAAACTCGAAGACGACGGCGTTATCGTAAAATATACCGCCATCGTAAACGGCGAAACTCTTGCCGAAGAAACCGTACAAGCGCTTATCGAAGTTAAAGTTACCCCTCAAAAAGTAAACGGTTTCGATGCCATCGCCGAAGAAATTTATTGTTTTGACGAAGTAAAGAGTTTGTATCTTATGAGCGGCGGTTACGATTTGGCTGTGTTTATCGAAGGAACGTCTTTGCGTTCGGTGTCGCGCTTTGTAACCGAGCGTCTTTCGACGATAGACGGCATATTGTCTACCGCAACGCACTTTATTCTTAAAAAATATAAAATCGAAGGCACTGTTGCGGACAAGTGTAGCGATAATATGAGGTTATCCGTACAACCATGAAAGACTTTTTAAACCAACGAGTAAAAGATTTAAAGCCGAGCGGAATTCGTAAATTTTTCGATATAGTATCCGAAATGAAAGACGCTATCTCTCTCGGCGTGGGCGAACCCGATTTCGTAACCCCGTGGCATATCCGCAACGCCGCTATTCGCTCCATTCAGCGAGGATACACGCAGTATACGGGAAACAGGGGCTTACCTAAACTTCGCGAACTTATTTCGCGTTATTTAAACGAGCGTTTCGACGTGGATTATCCCGCCGACAACATAGTAGTTACGGTAGGCGCGAGTGAGGGTATCGATTTAACTTTGCGCGCCGTTTGCGAAATCGGCGACGAAATTTTAGTTCCCGAACCCAGTTACGTTTCGTATCTTCCTTGCGTGCATCTTTCGGGTGCGACTGCCGTACCGCTTAAATGCGTAAACGAAAACGGTTTTATCATAACTGCCGAAATGCTCGAAAAGGCTATAACGCCCAAAACCAAAGCGCTTATTTTGCCGTACCCCAACAATCCGACTGGCGGCATTATGACCAAAGAAGAATTAGCGGCAATCGTGCCTATAATAATAAAGCACGACTTGCTCGTAATCTCAGACGAAATTTACGCCGAACTTACTTACGGCGGCGAGCATTATTCGATAGCGGCTTTCCCCGGAATGAAAGAGCGTACCGTTTTAATTTCTGGTTTTTCGAAAGCGTTTGCAATGACGGGTTGGCGTATAGGGTTCGTATGTTCTCCGCCCGCGATAGACAACGCGTTGTTTAAAATTCATCAGTACGCTATAATGTGCGCGCCTACCAATTCGCAGTATGCCGCAACCGAGGCGTTGCAAGAAGGGTTTACCGATAATTTTTCGGTTGTTCAAACGATGCGAGAAGAATACGACAGGCGCAGACGTTTTATGGTAGACTTTTTTAACAGCGTGGGAATGAGTTGTTTCGAGCCACGCGGCGCGTTTTACGTTTTTCCGTCCGTCGAAGGATTGAATACCGACGGCGAAGCGTTCGCAAACGGGCTTTTGCAGGCGCAAAAGGTAGCGGTCGTGCCGGGCAATGCCTTCGGCGACGCAGGCAAGTATCACGTGCGTTGTTCATACGCGACGAGTATGGCGAATTTGCGCGAAGCGTCTATGCGTATCGAAAAGTTTATTAAAACTGTGAAAAAGGGCTGAAAACCGCATAAAAAATGCAAAAATCGGTTTTTTAAAAGGTAGGAAACTTTTTAATAAAAGCAAACCTGCTTGACATTATTTTGTATAAAGAGTATAATTTAAAAAGGCTAAAAAGTAATTCCGCTGGAAGATTGTCGGCGGGATTACTATTTTATTAAATAGGAGTATGGTAAAATGGCTGAAGAATTTATTATGACGCAAAAAGGTTACGATGAGGCGGTGGAAAAACTACGTTATCTTCAAACCGAAAAAAGAAAAGAAATAACCGAACGCATTAAAGTTGCTCGCGGTTTCGGCGATTTGAGCGAAAACGCCGAGTACGACGCCGCACGTAACGAGCAGGCTATGAACGAAGGCGAAATTATCGAGTTAGAAGCAAAAATCAAAAACGCTAAAATAGTCGAAGAAACTTCGGACTTAACTAAAATACATTTCGGCAGTAAAGTGCGCGTTTACGATTACGATATGGAAGAAGAAGCGGTGTACACCCTTATGGGCACAACCGAATCGGACCCTATGAACAATATTATAAGCATCGATTCGCCTTTTGGTAAGGCTCTTATAGGCAACACCGTAGGGGCGGTTGTTACCGTTCACGCACCCGGTGGCGATTTCAAGGTCGAAATTAAAGAAATTCTCGAATAATGCAAAGGAATATTTTTTATGGACGCACGCATCACTAAAAAAAGATTGGGGCATATGCTTTCTTACGACTGGTTAAAAATCGTAGCGCTCGCGGCTGGCGTAGTGATTTTGTGGGTGCTTCTTTTTCAAATGTTGGCTACAAGAGCGACAATCGGACAAACTTTTTATATTTATTCGTATTACGATACGACAATAAGAAACGAAAAAGTAAACGAACTTTCTAACCTTAAAGAAAAAGGCGCTTTATCTTACGACGTTTTAGAAGTAACCGACAGCGCTTTGTCTAACAACGAGTATCTTTCTCAGATGCTTGCGGCGTATATGGCGGCGCAGCAGGGCGACGTGTTTTTTATTACCGATATCCCTACTGAAAACGACGACGAAACAAAGGCTGAAAGTTCCGAAGGCATTGCCGCAAGCGACGTAAAATATACCAATTGGCAAAGTTTCGTATCGGGCTATGCTTCGGCTTTTGCAAGACTCGGCAACGAAGATATGAAAGATACCGAAAACGATAACAAGGCTTATTATTTTGACGAACTTGAAATATATTTAAATAAATTTTATTCGGGTGATTTTAAAGACGGTGATTTAGACGAAACGGCTGTCGAAACTACTTTCCGTTCGCGTATGAAAAAAGACAAACGCTATAAAACCGAAAAGCAGATAAAGAGCGGCATCGCCGATGAAATTACGCGTATCGAAAACCTTAAAAAAAGTTACGAAAGAGTAAAAAAGGCTTTGGACGCGAATATAATTTCTAAAAAATATACTAAAATTGCAAACGATAGTAACGGCGACGGAATAATAACGGAGAACGAATGGCTTACCGTTTGCCGCGGTATCGATATAAGTAAAATAGAGCGTATAACCGATTTTATCGTAAATACCGACGGCAGTGCCGAAGGGCTTACTATGGCTATTTTCGATTGGTCGAATTATCAGTATCATTTGCAGTTCGAGCCTATAACCTATCTCGATTATATAATAACCGCGTACGGCGGCGACGAACAACTTAGCGCGATAGCGTAATATTATTTTGCTTACGTAAATTTTACGCCGAGCAAATTAAAATTTAAATTGTTAAAAGCGGTCGTTTTCGTTTAATTTGTTTTTTATAAATAAAAACGGCAAATAATTTAATTAAAATTCGTTAGGAGGGAGAAAGATGGAATATCGTATTTTAAATGCATTAAAAAAATACAAAAGAGAAAATGCGGCGCGTTTTCATATGCCGGGGCATAAGGCAAACCGCAAGTATTTTTCTGTTTTTAAAGACGCGTCTTACGATATTACCGAACTTTCTTTTTCCGATTGTTTAGAGAGTCCCGACGGGATAATTGCCGAAGCGGAAAAAGACGTTGCCGATATTTTAGGCGCAAAACGCAGCTTTTTCGTAACCGACGGTTCTTCGTGCGCGATTTTGGCAATGCTTTACGCCGCTAAAAAATTCGGTTCGAAAGTAGTTATTGCAAGAAATTCGCATAAGAGCGTGTATAACGCTTGCGCGCTTTTGGGAATAGAACCGTATATTTTAAAGCCGAACGAGGTGGACGGGGTTATGATTTCGCCTACCCCGTTAGACGTTGAAGAAGCGCTTAAAAAAGAAAAGGACGTGTGCGGCGTGCTTTTAACGTCGCCCGATTATTACGGCAATATCGACGAATACGAGCAAATTAAAAAAATTTGCGAAAAGTATAATAAACTTTTAATGGTAGACGGCGCGCACGGCGCGTATTTAAAATTCGATGCCGATAACGGTTCGGAAGCAGGGCACGTTTATTACGCCGGCGATTTTGCTGATATTTGGGTAGACGGTGCGCATAAAACGTTGCCTACGTTAACTCAAGGCGCAATTTTAAACGTAAAAGATTCTCGCCTTATCGAAGGCGCGGAAGAAGGGCTTAATATTTTTAGAACGACAAGTCCGTCGTATCTTGTAATGGCGTCTATAGAATACGGCGTAAAGTTTATGTCTGAAAACGGTGCAAAACTTATAGACGGCATCAAACGCGATTTAACGCTTATAAAATCGCGACTTATAAAAAAAGGTATTAAATTTTATCAAGGTTCTTCTACTTTGCAATTCGCGGTGGATTTCGGCGGAATGGGCATTTCTCCGTATCTTGCCGAAGAAGAACTCGAAAAGCGTAAAATTTACGCCGAAATGAACGACGGCAGATATATTTTGTTTTATATAACGGCTACCACAACGCTTTCGAGTTTGTTAAAGTTAGAGCGCGTCATAAAATATATTTGCAGACACAAAACTTTTAAAAATACGTACGAAGACGTATCCAAACGCGTTTTCGGCGTAAAAAAATTCAGTTATTTAACCGCGCTTTCTTTTGCTACGCAAGAACTTCCGTTAGAAAAGGCTATAGGCAAAGTGAGTGCAAGAAATATAGGCGTAACGCCGCCGTGCTTTCCGCTTATCGTTGCAGGCGAAGTTATTTCTAAAGAGAGCGTAGAGTGCCTTAAAAAAGCGGCTCATACGTTCGGAATTAAAGACGGCAAAGTAAAAGTAATAAAAATCGGAGGCAACGTATGAGAGGCTTATTTATAACGTTCGAGGGGTGCGAAGGCGCCGGCAAATCTACGCAAATGAGCCTTTTAAGCGATTATCTCAAAGAAAGAAATATTCCGCACGTTTTAACGAGAGAACCGGGCGGCAGCGAAATTTCGGAAGAAATACGCAAGATAATTTTAAACGGTAAATTTATGGAAATGAGCGACGAGTGCGAGGCACTTTTATACGCAGCCGCTCGCGTTCAGCATCTTAAAGATACGGTAGAGCCTGCACTTTCGCAAGGAAAAATCGTAATTTGCGACAGGTATATTTTTTCTTCGTTTGCCTATCAAGGCTACGGCAGGGGATTACCTTTAGAGTTTTTAGAGAAAATAAACGAATATGCCGTTAAAAATTATATGCCCGATTGTACTTTGTTTTTAAATATTCCGCCTAAAAGCGCGTTCGCGCGCAAACACGGCGCAGACGAAAACGATAGAATAGAGCAAGCGGGCGAACGTTTTCACGAACGCGTGTACGAAGGGTATGTGCAACTGTTAAAACGCTATCCCGACGCAATTTGTAGCGTGGATTGTTCTGGCAATAAACAGCAAACTTTAAAAAATATAGTAGATATTTTTAAATCGCGCGGATTTATTAATTAAATACGTTTACGTATAAGTTACGCGTATACGCCGAGGTAATTAAGGTGAATTTATTTTATAAGAGCAAACCCTATAAAATAGTTAAAGGCGACGCCGCGGGCGATACGCTTTCGCACGCCTATCTTCTCGTTTGTCCCGACGAGAAAAATCTTCGCGTTTTTTTAAAGGAAATCGCTAAAATAATAATGCGCGGCGACGAGCGTGTAGACAGGCTTATCGACGAAGAAAGATTTGCCGATTTAACCTTAATTCCGAGCGAACCGCTTTCTAAAATTTCGGTCGCGGACGTAAAGGATATGACCGAGCAGGCTTATATCAAACCTGTCGAACAAGATTATAAAGTTTTTGTAATCGACGGTTTGCACAACGCGAACGCCGCGGCGCAAAACAAACTTTTAAAAATATTGGAAGAACCGCCCGAAAACGTGTTTTTCGTGCTCGGTTCTTTAAACGTTTTTACGGTTTTACCGACCGTTTTGTCGCGTGTTAAAAAATTAGAGTTAGAGAGTTTTTCCGAAAAAGATTTAGCAGCGTTTTTAAAAGAAAAGTATCCGTACAGAGAAGATATTTACGAAATTTCGGCAATTTCGGGCGGTAATCTCGGCAAAGCCGAAGAACTTATTTCAGAAGGCGCGCTTAAAGAACTTTCTGATAAAGCGGCGCATATCGCGCTCAATCTTAATATAAAAAACGCGGTCGAATACTCAAAAGAACTTTCGTCCGCCAAAGGCGAAAACGACAGGTTTTTAGCGGTTTTAAGGCTTGTTTTTCGCGATATGCTTATGATTAAACTGGAAAAAAGAGAACTTTTAATGTTCGGCGGAAACAGGCAAATACTCGAAAAGGCTGCCACGCGTTACACCGAAAGACAACTCGTTTTTGCACAAGACGCAATCGGCGACGCCGAGCGCAATTTAAAATTTAACGCAAATCTTGCAATGACGTACGAAACTTTGTTTATACGCATTTTGGAGGAATAATGAAGGTTATAGGAATAAAATTTAAAGACGGCGGCAAGGTTTATTACTTTGCACCGAAAAACAACGAAAAATACGAAGAAGGCACGGAAGTTATTGTCGAAACGAGCAAGAGCATAGAGTTTGCAACCGTTGCTTTTCCGCCTAAAGACGTTCCCGATTCCGAAGTGGTTCAACCGTTAAAACCCGTTATTCGTATCGCTACAAAGCGCGATAAAGAGCAGGTTAAAAAGAATATCGAAAGAAAACCCGAAGCGATGAAAATCGCCGAAGAAAAAATTCGTAAACATAATCTCGATATGAAACTTATAGATTGCGAATTTACTTTCGACGGCAGTAAAATAGTTTTCTTTTTCGCTGCCGAAGGCAGAGTCGATTTTAGAGAACTCGTTAAAGATTTAGCGTCCGTTTTCCATATAAGAATAGAACTAAGACAAGTAGGTATTCGCGACGAAGCCAAAATTTTGGGCGGTATCGCGCCTTGCGGCAGAGAGTGCTGTTGTTCGGGGGCATTGCCAGAATTTAAAAAAGTTTCGATAAAAATGGCTAAAGTGCAAGGGCTTTCGTTAAATCCCGGAAAAATAAGCGGGCTTTGCGGAAGGCTGATGTGCTGTCTTGCTTACGAAAACGAGTATTACAGCGGCGTTTATAAAAAAATGCCTAAAATAGGCAGCGAAGTTTCAACACCCGAAGGAAAAGGAACGGTAGTTTCCGAAAATATGTTAAAACTTATCGTTCGCGTTAAAATCGAAAGTAAAGACGGCAGCGTGGTTTATAAAGATTTCCCCTTAGATAAAATTTCTTTTAAAGGCGGAAAAAAAGAAGAACCCGACGACGTTGTCGATAAAGAACTGAAAAAATTGCTCGATTAAGTAATTAAAAGGTTTACTAATCGGCGAAATTGTGTTATAATAAACGAAAATAAAGCGGTTAAAAAACCGTAAATTTAGAGAATTATCGGAGGTTAAAATCATGGCTCACAAAATTTCTGACGAATGTATTTCTTGCGGCGCTTGCGCTGATACTTGTCCCGTTAGCGCTATTGCACAAGGTGATACCCAGTACGTTATCGACGCTGATGTTTGCATCGATTGCGGCGCTTGCGAAGAAGGATGCCCTGTATCGGCAATTCAACCCGAGTAATAAAAATCGTAGCGTTTTGTACGCAAAAAACAAAGTATTACGCTTGAATTTTTATTCGAGCGTAAATTAGGGGATATAGCTCAGTTGGTAGAGCGCTTGAATGGCATTCAAGAGGTCATCGGTTCGATCCCGACTATCTCCACCACTTGGAACCGCGGTCGAACCCGTGGTTCTTTTTCATTTGTCTTAAAGGCGTCGCAGGGATTAT
>CAYTNZ010000014.1:0-11558 GCA_964439285.1 uncultured Clostridia bacterium
AGTTTGTACAAAGAGAAAAAACAGCAGGCAATTTCGCACTCGATAATATTTTGTTGATGGACGGGGTAGACCATATCGACCCTACGGCAGATATTCCTAAACTTTTAAATATTTTAAGAGAAGCGTTCCCCGAGCATACGTTTACTCATTGCGATATGCAAACGTATTTTTCGAGCGTAGAAAAGCAAATAGATAAACTCGAAAAATTTTCTGGATGTTTTTACGACGTTGCCGAAGACAGCGTAAACCAAGCGGTTTTAAAAAATTGTGCGTCTTCGCTCGTTGACCAAAAACAAGACAATTCTTATTGTGAAACGCAACTCGAACAGGTTGTTTCGCCTTTGAATTTTGCTTTATCCAATTTGCCTAAACAAAATAACGAAAAGCATTTCAGAAGCGTTGCGCCTTACAACGGATTTTTAGACGAGGCTTGGAATTTGTTGATACAAAATCACGCGCACGATTCTATTTGCGGCTGTTCGGTTACGGCAACGCATCTCGATACGAAAAATCGTTTTAAAAACGCTCGCGAAATAGTAGAAGTTACGAAGAAAAATCTTTTTGAAGAAATTACGCGAAATGTAAACACCGACAAAACCGACTACGACGGCGCGTGGATTGTTTTTAACCATTCGCAAAAAGATATAAACGGCGTTAGCATCGTCGAGTTACCGCTTGAGATTACCGACAAGGGAAGAAATTTGCGCATTTTCGACGAAAACGGAAATCAACTCGATTATACCGTCATTTCGAAAAGCGAAGAATTCGAAAAAAATACAACGTTTAATATAGTAATTCGTTTTGCCAAAACGGAATATTTAAAAACCGCCTTACCTTTAAATATAAAAGCGGGCGGATATCAAACGTTGTTCTATAAAAAATTGACGTGCGAAAAAGAGCCTGATTCGTGGGAGTTTAAAACGTTTAATCCGCCGTACAGATTGGGCGGAAGTATGCGTATAGGCGCATATGCTTTCGATACGGGCAAAATAATAGTTAAAGTTAATAAAAACGGCACGCTTAAAGTCGTAAACAAATCGACGGGTAAAGAATACGATAATTTATTGACTTTTGAAGACAACGGCGACATCGGCGAAGGCTGGAACAGTGTTCCGCCCGAATTCGATTGTACTTATTCGTCTTTGGCAAACGACGCGTCGGTTGCAATCGAAAAAGACAATCAATTCGTTTCGGTAATTAAAATTATCAATCATATGTATTTGCCTGTAAACAGCGACGGACAAACGCGCAGTATGGAAAAGGCTGATTATTTTATCGAAAACGTTATAACGCTCGTAAAAGACAGTTCGCAAATTTCGGTGGCTACAAAAATAAACAATCAAATAGTAAATCATAGACTCAGAGTTGTTTTCCCCACGAATATAAAAGCGGATAAATTCAACACCGCTTTGCCGTTCGATTTTTACGCGTGGGACGTAAAGAAAAAAGACAATACCTATTTTAAAGAAAGAGATACTTTCGTAAATCCCAATCAAGGCGCTGTAAGCGTTTCGGACGGTAAAGACACGTTCGCCATTTATAATAAAGGGTTGTACGAAGTTTCGGTTATGGACGATAACGAAACTACCGCGTACCTTACGCTTATGCGTTCGTTCACTAACGAAACGGGTACTGTAAATCATACGGGATTAGGATGTATGATAGGCGAATATTCGTTTGAATACGCAATGGATTTTGCTCTAAACGAAAAGGCTAACGAAATATTACAACGCGCAAACGCGTTTAAAGCAGGTGTTTCGGCGGTTGAAAGTAAAATACATAAAGGCGAATTGCCTCAAAGTATGCAGTTTGCAAAAATAGAAGGCGATGCCGTATTTTCGATTTTGCAAGGCGGCGTAGAACGCCAAGGCGAAAAATACAACGAAATACGTATATACGACGTCGTAGGCGGCTCTAAGGGCGAACTTTCTTTCTTTAAACCCGTTAAAAAAGCATATCGTACCGATATCAAAGGCGATATAATAGAAGAATGTAAAGTAGTAAACGGCAAAATTGTATATAATCTTACGAACAGACAAATAGCAACGTATATATTTAATTTTTAATATAATTAACTAAAAATAAAATTAATCGCGAGTGTCCGCTGTGAAATTGCAGAGGATACTCGCGATTAGTAATTTAAAATACAAATTTACCATATTAAAAAACAAATAATACTATATATTTATAAAAAAATCTTGTAGAATATTTTTTGTAAACTACTTATGTTTAGTTAATCTTCGTAAGTTATGCTCGAAACTGGTTTTACCGAATTGCGCTCGATAAGTACGGTAGGTATTTTAACGGTGTAATTGTCTGCCGTGCCGCTTTCTAATTGTCTTAAAACGGCAAGAAGAGCGTTTCTGGCTATTTCTCCGAAGTTTTGTCCTATCGTCGTTATGTTTTCGTTGATTGATGCGGCGAGATTGTCAAAACCGGTAACCGATAAATCGTCGGGAATAATAAGCCCTGCTTTTTCAGCAGCTTCTGATAGCGTATAGGCGTGAATATCGTTTACGCAAACTACGGCAGTGGGGCGAACGGGTAGTTTTATTAATTGTTCCACGGCATTTTCGGCGTCTTTAAAGTCTGCCGAAAAAACGTTTGTAGAACTTGTTTGAGTGTTTTTAAAAGAGAGAAAAAAATCGGGGGCGGGGGCAATTCCGTTGTCTATAAGTGCTTCGATATAGCCTTTAAATCTTTTTTCTTCGGTAGATAAAAAAGCCTCGGTATACGGAAAGTAAGCAATGTTTCTGTGTCCTTGCTGTATAAGATATTGCGTCAGCGTATATGCACCGCGAAAGTTATCCGACGTTATAAGCGGCGCACGTATTCCGGATATTGCAAAATCCATAAAGGCAAGCGGAATTTTTTGTATTTTAAATTGGCTTACGATATCCATATTCGTTACGGGACCGATAGGCATTAAAATAAGCCCTAACACGTTTTGAGCGAGTAAAAACGAAAGTATTTCGCGTTCCTTTTTAACAGAGCCTTCCGAATCGAAAAAGGAAAGATTGGCGTTGTGTTTGTCGGCAAGTTCTCTCAGTCCGTGATAAATGCGGTTGGCGCAGTTTTGAAAGTGTGTAAACACTACGGCGATAAAACCTTTCGTTTGTTTAGACGAAAAGTCGTTTGTGTCTACAACCGTTCCGAGTCTTTTTTTGCGCTTTACAAGACCTTTTTCTTTTAATAAGTCGAGAGCGTGCTTTGCGGTAATGCGGCTCACGTTGTATTTTGCGCAAAGTTCTTCTTCTTTCGGAAGAATATCTCCGTTAGAGTATTTTCCCGATTTAATTTCGTAATATAAATCTTCGTAAATCTTTTTATATTTTTCCATAAGTATATTATAGCACACTTTTTCTTAAATATGTTATATTTTAATCAAAAAAATTAAAAAAAATTCCATAAATATGTAATATTAAATTTGCGTATTTTATTGAATGTTCTTTTAAAATATGATAGAATTAACGTATGAAGAAAATTACTATAGCAGGGTCGGTTCTTACGGATATAGTAAAGATGATCGACGTGTATCCTCAAAAAGGGAATTTAACAAACATTACTTCTATACGTCAATCGGTAGGCGGTTGCGTGCCTAATACGGGTATCGATTTAAAACGTCTTGCGCCTGAAATTTCGGTGCGCGGCGTAGGCAGAATAGGTAACGACGCGAACGGCGAATACGTGCGCGGTATGCTCGAAAAGAACGGGCTCGAAGCGCGTTTTATCGTAGACGACGTTAGACCTACGAGCTTTTCGGACGTTATGACTCAAAAAAACGGCGAGCGTACTTTTTTCCATGCTCGCGGCGCGAATACTGTTTTTTCTGCCGACGATATTATCGAAAGCGATATGGACTGCGATTTGTTCCATTTAGGCTATTTACTGTTGCTCGACGCTATGGATGCCGAAGATAAAGAATACGGCACGGTTGCCGCAAGGCTTTTGCACGACGTTAAGGCGCGCGGAGTAAAAACGGCTATCGATACGGTAAGTTGCGAGGGCAGTCAGTTCAGAAGGGTAGTAGGCGCGGCTTTGCCTTACGTCGATTATGCGGTTATGAACGAAGTTGAAGCGTCCGCGGTTACGGGGGTAGAACTTCGTAAAGGCGATAAACTTATTATCGAAAATCTTAAAGACGCTTGTGCGGGACTTATAAAACTCGGCGTTTCGGAAAAGGCGGTTATTCATTGTCCCGAACTCGGTTGCGGAATGGATAAAAACGGTAAATTTACCGTTGTACCTTCGTTACAACTTCCCCAAGGGTATATAATCGGCGCGGTCGGCGCGGGCGACGCGTTCTGTTCGGGTATGTTATATTCGTTCCTTACGGATTTAAGTATGGAAGAAGGTTTGCAAA
Organism: uncultured Clostridia bacterium; assembly: GCA_964439285.1. Taxonomy (GTDB): domain Bacteria; phylum Bacillota; class Clostridia; order Christensenellales; family Borkfalkiaceae; genus Borkfalkia. The sequence goes on from CAYTNZ010000014.1 coordinate 4,364, forward strand.
TCGCGTCTTTGGCGGCGGCTTGCAATTTGTCTTCGGACGATTCAATAGGCGGCGCAAGAAGTTTAAAAGAAACTTTAGAACTCGAAAACAAGTTTACGAGAAAGAAAATTTAACGTCTACGTCGCTTTTACGACGAAATTTATTTGAAAAAATAAACTTGTGTGTTAAAATAAAAAGGAGGGATATATTTTGATTACGAAAAAACAATACGGCGACGCTGCCGAATACGTAAAAAAGCAGTTTGCCGACGCAGGTATTAAAATTACCGAAAACGAAGCGAATAATATCGAAGTTGCCGATTTCGGTTTAGGCAACGTAGAAAACGTAGGGCTTCAACTTATCGTTTACGTAAATACCGAAAAGTGTTGCGCTAAAGAAATGGTATTAAGACCTTTTCAAACCTGTCCCGAACATATTCATATGGGCGGCGAAGAAAACGGCAAAAAATACGAAGGTAAAGAAGAAACCTTCCGCGTTCGCAAAGGTACGTGTTATTTGTACGTATCGGGCGAAGGCAAAAAAGAAGATATACGCGCTAAAATTCCCGAAACGGACGTTACGGTGTTCCACGAAATAGTTTTGCACGAAGGCGAGCAATACACCCTTTATCCCGAAACGTGGCACTGGTTCCAAGCAGGCGAAGAAGGTGCGATTATCAGCGAATTTTCAACAAAAAGCAGAGACGAATCGGATTGGTTCCGTGACGCTCGAATTTCAAGAATACCACAAATCGAGGAGTAAATTATGTTAGTCAATTTAAAAGAAATTTTAAAGTATGCAGAAATCGGTAACAAAGCAGTAGGTATGTTTAACGCAACGGGCTTTGAAAGCATCAGAGCCGTTATCTCCGCTGCAGAAGAACTCAACGAGCCTGTAATTATCGCTCATGCCGAAGTTCATAACAAGTACAACGATATTTCGTACGTTGGACCTGCTATGCTCGCAGCCGCAAAAAACGCTAAAGTGCCCGTTGCCGTTCACTTGGACCACGGTACGAGTAAAGATATGCTTTACAAGGCACTCCGTATCGGTTTTACGTCGGTTATGATTGACGCGTCGGCTCTCCCTTACGAAGAAAACGTTGCCATGACCAAAGAAATTTGCGGTGCCGCTCATGCTATGGGCGCAAGCGTAGAGGCTGAAATCGGACGTATCATAACTCCCGAAGCAGGTAGTGGCGAAAAAGTAAACAATAATTTAAAACCCGAAGATTTTTACACCGACCCTCAAGAAGCCGCTAAATTCGTTCAAGAAACGGGCGTAGACGCGCTTGCCATCGCGTTCGGTACTTCTCACGGTTTTTATAAATCTCAGCCTAAACTCGATTTTTCGGTTATCGAAAAAACGGCTAAAGCGTGCAACGGACTTCCTCTCGTTATGCACGGCGGTAGCGGCGTAAGCGAAGAAGGTTTCCGTCATGCCATAAAGAGCGGTATTCGTAAGATTAACTACTATTCGTATATGTCTAAAGCAGGTTACGAAGAAGTTGAAAGAGCAATTGCAGCCGGTACCGACAGCAAATTTATGCACGAATTGTCTTATAGAGCAATGCTTGCCATGAAAGAAGACGTTAAAAAGGCTATTCGTACTTTTGCTCATCCCGAAGGCGACGTTGTTACCGAAGTTATCAAAAAGGTTATTAAAGAACTCGGCTTAGATAAAAAGTAATAACTTGCGATATAAAAACGAAAAATTAAGAATTTTAAATAAAAAAAGACTAACAAAATTTTTTGTTGGTCTTTTTTTATTAAAGGATAAGGTCGTAGCGTTTCGCTACGACCTTATAATATGATAGGGTTTTATCGTATATTTTTGATTTTATAGGGTTGACGTATAGATAAATTACGTAGTCGCGAGTATTAAAAATAAATAAACGCTTGTATTAATGATTAAACGTTTTTTAAAGGCAACCAAGTTTTATAATAACTGCCGTCTTGTCCTAAATGATAAAAATCTTTTAAAACTATTCCGCTTTTCGTTGTTATTTTAATTCCGTCGCTACAAAGTACGGGAACGCAGTCGTCAAATTCGTCAATTGAAAACTCGGGCAGAGAGTCTAAGCGAATATACGGATTGTCGCAAGCGTCGAAACCGTATAATACAGGACCTATGTATACGCTTGCTTTATTTTCGTGAATTAAAAATTTAACCGAAAAGTCGAATTGTAAAGTTACTTTTGTAACGTCGTTTGCGTCAACGTAAAAGTAATTTTCAGCATACTGAGAATAAGTATTGCCGTTTACGGTTATGAGAGTTTTTTTAGACCATACGGGAATACGAAAGGCTAATTTCTTTTTATCTACGTTTCCGCTAAACAATACGCTCACTTTGTTTTCGGCAGGATAATTTCCTTTTATCGTAACCGATAAGCCGTTTTTAAATTTTGCTTGCAACGGCTCGTAAGCGTTGATATAAAGCACGTCGTCGTCTTGGCTTATGCACCATTCTCCGATTGTCGCAACGCCGCGCGGTGCGTTTACAGAACAACAATTAAGCATTGGCGAACCGGGGCGGCATTGAAAGTTTATAGAGTGAAAAGACGCGCATTTGACGCCGTCCATCGGTGTATCGTAAGTACACCAACGTCCCGATAAAGAGTTGTATCCCAAAACGGCGTTGTGATGAGAAATTTCTAAATAATCCAATATTTTTATATCGCCCGTAATGCTGAATAATTCTACCGCAAGCGCATTGAATGCTATAACGCAACAGGTTTCTATGTAGCCTTCTTTATAGGGCGTGCCTATCGCGGCTTCGTCGGTAGAAAAAGCACCCGTATTATGAACGTCGGTTTTTAAAATGCTGTAAAATATTTGTTTTGTGGCGTCGAGATAGTGCTTAGAACCTGTATTTCTATACATTTCGAGATATCCAATAATAACGTGCATACTTTCCCAACGCGGTTTAGGGCATTGATAATATTCGTACCCTTCGAGCGCGTATTTTAAATAGCAACCCGCGCCTTCGCTTTCTACGTCTTTTTCTATTAAAAAAGCAAAATCGAGATATTCGCGCTTATCGGTAAGTCGATACAATAAGCCGAATAAATGATATACGGGAGATTCGCCGTACGCTTTTATTACTAAATTAAGGCTTAATAAAGCGCGAGAACTTTTAATAAGTACAAAATTACAGATAAAAACCGTTGCCATCAGTGTGGGAATTCCGTCGCTTAATCATTTTTCGAATAAGTTCGAAAAGCAATTTAAAATATTGCCGTCTAAATTAAGAGAAACGCTCGAATAAAAATTTGTAACAAAACGCGCGTGTTTTGCATATAATGGAAAAAGAAAGCGTTTGTGCGGGGTGTTTATAATGGAAACTTCTTTTTCCGAATTAAAACAAAAAGACGTAATAAATTTGTCCGACGGTAGTTGTCTTGGTAAAACGTGCGACGTCGTTTTTACCTATCCCGAAGGCAAGGTTTGCGGAATTGTAGTACCCGGTTCTAAAGGGTGGCATTTTTTTAGAAGGCAAGAACTTTTTATAGAACTTAAAAGCGTAACCAAAATAGGCGAAGACGTCGTATTGGTGAATTTGCGACCGCTCGCAAAATGCGAAAATAAAAACAAAAAGAATAAATGCCGCGCTTACGGCGATTCGGAATTCGATAACAATCGTTGTAAACCCGAAAGGCGCGATTACGGCGAGTACGAATAAAAGCGACGTAAATATTGATAATCGTTTGACAAGAGAGACGTTTGGTAGTAGAATATAATCATAAAAATATACTTTCGGGAAAAATAAAAATATGATTTACAAAGTTGTCGATTTATACGAATATTTTAAAAAAGAAAAACCTGCAGGCGCTAATGGAACGCTTACCGTGTACGTTCACTCGCAAGTTAAGAATATGCAGCGCGATTTACTTCGCCCCGCGATTTTGGTTATCCCCGGCGGCGGTTATGCGTTCGTTTCTGAAAGAGAAGCCGAACCCGTCGCAAACGAGTTTTATCACGAAGGGTACAACGCGTTTGTTTTAGATTACTCGGTAGCGCCCGATTGTCATTATCCTACGCAACATATCGAAGCGGCTATGGCAATGTTGTATATACGCGATAACGCCGAAGAATTTTGCGTAATAAAAGATAAGGTTGCCGCCGTAGGATTTTCAGCCGGCGGACATTTAACGGGCGTGGTTTCGCTTTTAAACGATAATAAAGAAATAGTAGACGCTTTCGGCGAAAGAGCAAAAGAGATTAAACCCGACGTTTCCGTTTATTCGTATGCGGTCGTAACGAGCGATAAAAAATATTTTCACGGCGATTCGTTTAAAAATCTTTGTGGCGAAAAATACAATTTCGACGATTTTTCGTTAGATAAAAAGGTAACTAAAGACGCATCTCCTGCGTTTATTTGGACAACTTTCGAAGATACTGCCGTTCCCGTTAAAAATTCGTTGATGCTTGCCGAAGCGTATTTAAACGCGGGCGTTCCTTGTGAATTGCACGTTTACGAATCCGGTCCTCACGGTATGTCTACTTGCGGTAAAGACGTCTATTTCGATGATATCAACAAATCTGTTTTAAAACGCGTATCGACGTGGATATTTCACGCTTTTGCGTTTTTGAAAGATAAGGGATTTGAACCGAAATGGAAGTAAAATATTTATTATAATGTTAAGGCTTTCGCGTTTGCGAAAGCCTTTTTGTCGTTTAACGTAACTTATTTGTAGATACGTTATAATCAATTCGAATATTTTTCTATCTCGCGGCAAATTTCGTAATTGCTCGAGTCTATTTCCGATTCTTCGAGCGAGATTTTAAGATTTTCGTCGTTATGCGTTTCGAATATTTTTTTAACGAATAATTCGTCGTATTTAAGGTCGCGTTCGCAAAAAACGTTAATAAGATTTCGCTTTTTAAAATATTCGGCATTTTTAATTTGGTCGCCGCGCGAACGCTTGTTAGAAAGCGGAATTACAAGCGCGTTCTTTTTTAACGCTATAATTTCGAACAGGGTGTTAGAACCCGCTCTCGAAATAATAGTATCTGCTGCGGCGTAAGCGATCGGCATATTATTTTCAAATTCTTTTTGAACGTAATTTTTTATATTCGTCGAAATTACGTTGCCTTTGCCGCATACGTGTAAAACGTTAAACGTTCGGGTAAGTGGTAAAATGTTTTTTCGAATAGCGTCGTTTATTGCTTTACTGCCGCTTCCGCCGCCGAAAACTAAAAGTACGGGATAATTATTTAAAAAACCGTAATAAGACATAGCGTCTTCTTTTTTTGCCGAAAACAGTTCTTGCCTTAGCGGCGGACCTGAAAATTTACCGTTTTTAAACGTGTTTGCCGTTTCGGGAAAAGACGTTAGTACGCATTTTGAATATTTTGAGATAATTTTGTTCGCAAGCCCTGCTTTTAAATCGCTCTCGTGCGATATTACGGGGATTTTCATCTTTTTTGCCGCTATCGCAACGGGTAAAGAAACGTATCCGCCCTTAGAAAAAACGACGTCGGGCTTTATAATTTTTAATCCTTTTTCGGCGGCTTTTACGCTTTTTATAAGGCGTATAGGCAAATTTAAGTTTTTAATTACGCTGCCTCTTATAAATTTTACACACTCGATTTCGTAAAACGGAAGGTTAACGTTTGCGATTATCGATTTTTCTATGCCGCAAGTTCCCATATAGTATAAGCGGTAATTTTTTTTAAGTTCGGATAAAAGCGCGATATTAGGCATAACGTGTCCTGCACTTCCGCCGCCGGTGAGCAATAATTTTTTCATATTAATAGTATATTGAATAACTGCGAAAACTATGTTTATTAAGTTTGTTAAAAAAATTGCGTGTTTTAAATAAATTCTTTACAAATTTTATGAGATGCGTTAAAATATAAAAAAGCGTTTAAATTCGTTTTTAAAGGAGTTACGATGATTTTAAAAAGTTTTGACGGAAAAGAAATTTACGTTCGCGAATGGGCAAACGTAAACGAGCCGCAAGGCATAATACAAATTGCGCACGGTATGAAAGAGTATTCGGCAAGATACGAAAAATTTGCAACGTATTTGAATTCGATAGGCTATATCGTCGTTGCGGACGACCATCGCGGACACGGCGAAACCGACTCTGAAACCTTAGGCTATTGTCAAGGCGATATGTTCGACGATACCGTTAAAGACATGGCGTGCATCGCAAAACATTATAAAGAACGCTATAAAGGGCTTAAATATATACTGTTGGGGCATTCTTACGGCTCGTTTTTATCGCAACGTTTTATACAAAAGTATTCGCGCTTTTTAGACGGGGCGATTCTTTGCGGAAGCGGAAAAAATTCTGCGCCCGTTTGTTTTTTAGGAGAGTGCATATCTTCGATAGGTTGCGTTTTTAAAGGAGAAGACGCACCTTCGAAAACCATGGAAAAAATAGTGTTCGGCGGTTATGACAAAAAGATAAAAACAGGCGAATGGTTAAGCGTCGACGAAGATAATAACGCAAGATATAAAGAAGACGTGTATTGCTCGTTTACTTGCAGTAATAACTTTTTTAAGTGTTTTATGAAAAACATGAAAAAGTTGTATACTAAAAAATGGGCGAAAGGCTTAAATTACAATATGCCGCTTTTTATAATTTCGGGCGCTGACGATCCCGTAGGGAATATGGGCAAAGGCGTTATGAATTTAAAAAAATTTTATTTGAATTGCGGAATGAAAAAAGTTGACGCGCATTTAATAAAGGGCGCTCGCCACGAGTTTTTAAACGAAAAGCAAAACTATAAAGAAGGTTACGATAAAATTACCGAATTTTTAAAAAACATATAAATAAAAAAATCGAGCGATAAAAAATATCGCTCGGTTTTTTGCTATAAATCGAAACAATCGGTTTTAGCGATTTTTTTGCCTTTATTGTGTAATTTTATTGAAAAAAAACACAAAATATGGTATAATAATTCAAATTGGATTTTTGTCGTAAAATTATTTGTTTTGTTGCTTTAAAAATTAACGGCAATGCCGTTACGAAAAATACAAATGTCAGGCGGAGGATTAAATGGCAGGGAAAAAGTATAATGCCGAAGATATCAAGATTTTAGAAGGACTCGACGCCGTTCGTTTGCGCCCCGGTATGTATATCGGTTCTACGGGCGTAAAAGGCTTGCATCATATTCTTTGGGAAATCGTAGATAACGCGATTGACGAAGCGTCGAACGGTTATGCTAATCGTATCGAAGTTAAACTCTATAAAGACGGCAGCGTA
>CAYTNZ010000015.1:0-11010 GCA_964439285.1 uncultured Clostridia bacterium
TTCGGTCATGATAGGCGCAAGAACGTTTACGAGTTGCGCAAGACAAGCGATTTTTACCGTGTCGGCGTGATTTAAAAGTGTTGCTATAAGCGACGCGAAAACGGTAGCGTCGAGCATATCGTACGTATTTTCTTCGCGCACTACTTCAAGCCCCCATTCCTGAACGTCTACGGGGCAAAGCCCTTTATGCCAAACGTTCCATTCGTCTACCGACAAATAAACTTGATGATTAGACCTTTTATTTTCTTTAACGTATGCGACGGTTGCCTCGACCGAAGAAATAAACTTATCGAAATCTACGTACGAAGCGAGAAAATCGGTTTTTCTGCTTCTGTCGCCCAAAGGATAATCGTAGTATTGGTGCAACGAAATATAATCGATATAGTTATAAGTTTGTTCTAAAACTACTCTGTCCCACTCGGGATAAGAAGGCATTTCTCTGCCGCTGCTGCCGCACGCGGTAAGTTTTATAGAAGGGTCTTCCCAACGCATCATTTTAGCCGTTTCGCGTGCGATTTTTCCGTATTCTTCGGCGGTTTTCGTACCTATTTGCCAATCGCCGTCCATTTCGTTGCCAAGACACCAATATTTAATTTTATAAGGTTCTTCTCTGCCGTTTCTTTTGCGCTCGTCAGCCCAATACGTTCCGTTTTGGTTGCAATACTCTACAAGTTCGGCGGCTTCTTTCGCACCCGCCGTTCCTAAATTTACAGCCATAATAGGCGCGGCGTCCGCTTTTTCGGCAAAAGACATAAATTCGTCAAGCCCCACCTCGTTAGGCTCTCTTTGAAACCACGCGAGATTTCGTCTTTCTTTGCGTTTCGATTTATCGCCGATGCCGTCTTTCCAATCGTAACCCGAAACGAAATTTCCGCCGGGATAGCGGATATTTTTTACGCCGAGATCTTTAATCGCTTCGATAACGTCCGTTCTGAATCCGTTCTCGTCGCTCTTTTCGTTTTTAGGGTCGTAAATGCCGCCGTAAACGCAACGCCCCATATGCTCGATAAACGACGAAAACAACGTTTCTTCGGACTTACCTTTAACAAAATTTTTATTTACGAATATTTTCGCTTTCTTCATAATGCCTCCGTAATTGCAAGTTGATTTTTAAACTGAAATTTGATATAATATATATGTGAAAATTAAAGGAGAATGTATCAGTGATTTCACTTGATAAAACCAGATTAATTTCTTTTTTACACGATTTTTATTTGTTGACAGGTTTAAACACTGCAATTTATTCCGACTCGATGGAAGAAATTGCCTCGTACCCCGGCAACAGTAAATTTTGCAACTGCATATACGAGTCTTCGCTAAAAAACGTATGTTTAATGTCGAATAAAGAAAGTTTTAACTCGATACACAGCGATTTTAAAATAAAAAATTGTCCGTTCGCGCTTTGGGATACCGTAACGCCTATTAAATCTTCAGAAAAAATTATAGGCTATTTGATGGTAGGACAAGCGCGTAACGCAAGCACTAAAACTTGCGACGTTTTCAATAAAAGTTTTACCGAATTTTTAAAAGACAACAACCTTGACGTAAACTTACTTAAAAAGTATTACAGCCTACTTCCTGCAATGGATTTAGAACATATGCAAGCTTGCATTAAAATAATACTCGCATGCATAGACAATTTAATTTCTTCTAACATAATAGCGGATAAATCGGACTTATTTGCCAACGAAATCGAAAGTTATATAAACGAACATATAAACGAAGAATTGACCGTTCAAACCTTTTGCAATCACTTTTACATATCTAAAGCGCACCTTTATAGGTTAAGCAAAAAACATCTCGGCTGCGACATATCTACCTACGTTCGCAATAAGCGTCTATCGCTCGCAAAACGCCTTTTAAAAGAAACAAATCTCCCTATTGCCGAAATAGCCATAAGGGTAGGAATTCCCGATTACAACTATTTTAACAAGGTTTTCAAAAAATTCGGGGGGGGGGGGGGATATCTGCCGCAAAATTCAGAAAGCAAAGCCAAGAATAATTTTTTTAATAAATTAAGCGATAAACTTTACTTTTTTTAAATTTTTATATTGCAACGTTATAATCTTTTAAACGTGTTTTAGCAAAGCCGTCAGGCTTTGCTAAACTTTTATAATTAAAAGTTTTTTTACTTTATCGACTTATTTATCAGCCCGAAATTTTTCGGGCTGATAAACTTTTAGTCGAAATACGCTATTTAATTAACGTGATTTTTTCTTTAACGAAACACCTGCAAAGGCTACTGCCAAAGCCGAAATTATAGCGCTCGAAGCAAAAGCAACGCTTCCGCAACCCGATTTTTTCTCTTGGGTAACTTTTATGGTATAAGTTTCAGAAGTTTCATTACCCCAAAGGTCTTTTGCCGTTACTTTAACGACGTAATCGCCTTCTTTTGCGGCTGTAAAGCGGTTTTTCTCGATTTTAACGTTTTCGCCGTTTAAAGTACATTCTACGGTAACAGTTGCCGACGAATCGCTACTTATAAAGGTTGCAAGACGAACTTCTTCCCCTACTTTTGCGGTTGTAGGCATAGTGCCTATCACTTGAACGTCGGGTGCTTCGGTATCGGCAAATATTCTACTGTCTAAATTGTTTTGATAAGTAATTTGCGAGAAGTTTGTGCTGGTATTAAATATGTTAAAGCCCATAAAACTTGCTCTCTCGTTTCTTTCGATGCTACTTAAACCATCGAACGTAGTCGAAAAAGCGGGAGCATAGTTTTTATTCAAATAAACGCTAACGGTATCGCCTTCAACGCGTACTTCTACAAGGTTTAAATCTGTTATGCTCAATGAAACGCCTACGGTTCTAAAAACTTGACCCCAAGAAGCACTGTTAAGCCAACCTGTTGCAACTATTTCTACACCTGCATCGGCGGTCTGCGAAATCCATACCATTATAAAGTCTGCCCCTACGCAGAAAGGAATAACGCCGTATTTCCATTCGGTGTTGGCTTTACCTACAACCTGAGCCGCAAAGCCGATAGAATAACCGCCTTCGATAGGCATTTTATCTATTTGTTTATAAGCGTTCGTTGCCGTCCAATCGGTACCGTTAGAGCAATCGCCTTTTACAACGCCATCTTCTACCTGCCACGTAGAATAACTACGACCTTTAAGAATATAATCGCCGTCTATTCTGTCGGTATTCGCAACGAATACAGTTTTGGTTATGTTAGAAACGGTTAAATCGCCACCCTTTGCGGTAAAGCCGATTTTAAACGCGTCGTAAATGTTAACGCTTGCAATTTCTTTATTTTCGAAAATTGCGGTATCGCCCGAATATACGCTCACCTTTTTACCTTCAAGTTTAGCGTTTAACGTTGTTACCGCGTCGGTTGCGGTAAAGTTTTCGGTGGTTTTAGTACCGCTTGCGGTTACTATTAAAGCAACGTTAGTGCCGTTTACTTCAACTAAAATATTGTTCTGTTCGTCCATATAATAAACGTATATACCGTAAGTTGTAGCACCTTCGAAAGTTGCGCTTAAATCGATATATCCGCTCGTGCCCGAAGCGTAAATAATTCTCGTAACGTTATCCGTTTCGGCATTCATTGTAATACCCGCATCGGTAACCGTAACGCTTTGTTTATCTTTTGCCGAAACGGTATACTCAACGTTACTTACCGTCGTTTTATAAAAATCGTATGCAACGTAAGGTAACTCCGTAACGGTAGACATAATCGTAGCCGTTACGTTGCCCGCGCCGAACAAAATATCGGTGCCTGCGTCTAACGCGTCGCTCGTATAGGTAAACAAAACGTTATCGCCTTGTTTTAACGTAACTTTCCAACCTGATTTTTCTATCGAAAGATTAATAACATTATCGTTTGCGGTTATCTCTTGTGCCGTGCCGTTTTCTATTGCCACACCCGACAAAACACCGTTTTGCTCTACGGTGTAACCGTTAGCCGTCTTTTTAACGATATAAAGCATTTTATCGTTTTTGCCTGCATACCAACCGGAAAGAAGAACCTGCGAATTTTCGTTAACGTTAGATAATTCTACGCTGTAATCTACTTTGTAGTTATCGCTCTTTAAACTGTTTGCTGCAATAACGTGGTTTTGATAAATACCTTTATCGGTTGCGGTAGTGTTGTATTTGCCGTTTTCGTACGTCCAACTGCCTACGCCTTTAGTACCTGCGGGTGCGCCCGCAACGTCGGCATAACTTACAGCCGAACCGTCAGGACCGGGCGACGATACGGTAATTTCGTCAAACGTAAACGCAGAATCGGCAGCATAACACAAATATCCTAATTTAGAAGGGTCGTTTTTAACCGCAGCCGAAGCCGACAACCCGAAATTCTTGCTTACAAATTCGTTACCGTCTATGTAGAAAGTGTACACGTCGTATTTATTTTCAACGTCGTATTCTTTAGATACGCTAAGCGTTATACTGTCCGTTTGCACTTTTTCGTAAGACGCGGTTAAATCGCCGTAATTGTACGTAGGGTTATCAAAATAATGGTCGTAATACGTCGGTGTACCGCCGTTACATTCCGCAATAAGAAGATCAGTTACTTTGCCGCTAGAAAAGCCGTTCCACCACGATACCGAAAAACTTATCCAGTTATTCGCGTCGTGATAATAAGCAAACAAACCTACGTCATGACGAGCAACCGAAGTAATACCGGCAGTTCCGACGAAAGTCGTAGATACGGTATAATCGCCCGTAGCCGTTTTACCGTCAACCAAATACATACCGTCAGCCACGTTAGCATACCACATTCCGTTAGAATTCGTAGCCGTCGTTTTGCCCGTGCCCGAATCGTAAGACCAAGCAGATTGCGGCGTTGCGCTCTCGCCATCGTCGCCGAATACGCCAACCGCGCCAAAAGCAAACGATAGTGCCATTAGTACGGTTAACATAAGTAAAAATAGTTTTTTCTTCATTTTATCCTCCTTTTTTAACGGGTTTATACCCGTTTAATTTAAATTTAGCAATGCCCGAATAGGCAAAGCGTATCGCCCGTTTAGCGTTAAAGGCTTAATATATCGCCCTTAACGCCAACGTTAACTTTTACTTTTGACCGCAAACGCCTTGCTCTGTTAACAATTGTTTTAAAGAGTTAATATCTTGCGTTACGCTGTCTACACTCGAAACGCCGAACGTATCGTTCATTTTAGAAATAGGGTCGATATTTGCAATAGAAGACCAAGGCAGCCAAGCGTTAACCGAGTAGTAATTAAAGTTAGAAACCTGAGTTGCCTCGGTTGCGATTGCTTTATAAGCATAGCCGAGTTCGCCCGTGTAGTCTGAACTTTGTTTTGTGTTGTATTGTAACAATCTTGCCGCCTTAAAGTAGAACGTATCGCCTGTATGGATATACATACGGAAAAATACGTAATACAAATACGAAGCAAAGTTATCCGCCCCGGGGCCTCCCGTGCCTATAAACGAAAATCCGCTCGTTCCGCCGTTCCTGAAGGGGTTATACGCTTGATTTTCTACGTCGTTTTGCACGCAAAAATCGTAACATAAAACCCAACTTAAAGAAGATGCCGCCGCGTGTTCCGCTGCCTGCAAATATTTTTGTTCGCCCGTCAAAGAGTAAATACTTTCAAAGCAGTATAACGCGTAAATAGACGCTTCTCTGTCGCAAACGTTGGGGTTATCGATAGTACCGCCGACGTATTTCATTATTCCGTTATACAAATTATCGTAAGACCAATCGGCTGCCGATTTTGCAGCGGTTAAATATTTTTGTTCACCCGTTAATTCGTAAACCCTGCTTAAAAATCTAACCGCTACGGGAGTATTGAATTTACTGCTGCCTTGAACGCATTCGTCGGTGCTCGCATCGGGCTTTCCGTCTAAATAGTACGCACGATAGAACGAACCGTCTTCGTTTTGATAGGTACACAAAAAGTCTGCAATTCGAACTACGAAATTTTTGTAGTTTACGTTTTCTTCGTTGTTTTCGCGAGAAATATAGTAGCCGTCTAACACGCCTTCGGCGCCGTCTACAAACGCTCTTAAAAAGTAATTGTAGCCGCGTGCGTTGCCGCCTTGCGAATTATCGGCAGGGTCCCACCAAACCGCAGGCAATGCGCGATTTGAAGGATATACCGAACTCGACGTCCAAAAATTTAAAATGGTTTTACCTTTTTGTAGTAATGCGGACGAATTGTTTTTATACCCTTCGCGCATAAGCGACGCCCCTACCGAAGTTTGTTGCCCTACAAACCCCATTTGGAAAGAATAAGGCGTATAATAATTTTCGTCTACCAAATCCATCGACCAAGGAATGCCTGCGCTTTTAAACGAACCCGTGCCGAACTCTTTATACGTACTGTTAAACATATAAATGTTATCGTCCCACACGCTGTCAACGTTAACGTCGGTCGCTATTTCGGGGTCTTCTAACACGTACGCTCTTTTAAAAATATCGGTCATAGACTGAGTGTACGTTTCTTCGCTCGAAAATAATAGAGCGAGCGAATATTCGTTAACCGAATTTTTTTCGAGCGGATGGTAAAGTTTAGTCCAACCCTGAGCCGTTCCGTTATAGGTTGAAGGACCTTCTGCACTCGGATATCTGAAACAAGCGAGCGCTTTATCGTCTTCTCTTTCAAAACCTATGCCGCCGTATTGAAAACCGCTGTCTACCGCGCCGTTTTCACCGCCGCCCGCAACACTGCAAGAAACATCTAAGTCGATATGCGCCACAGCCGCCGCACTGTTTTTAGAAGGATTTCTAATCATCGAAAGGGGTAAACCCGTTCTCGTTTCCATAACGTACATACTCTTTACGGAAGTATTAGAAAACACCGCGCCGCTTCTGTTATAATCGCTGTCTTTATATAAAATAGACGGAGCGAAATACTCGTAATCGTCTTTTACTACGCTTTTTAAACGGAATGCGCTTGCAACGCCCGAATCGTTTCCGACGGTTACAGTTTCTACTTTACGATTTAACGTAAAGTCGCCGTTTAGCAATTCGTACTTGTCGGTAACTTTAATTTGGCTGCCGCCGTCCGTTTTTACGGTAACCGACGCCGTATACCCTTGCTTAGTTTTAACGAGTTTACTATAACCGGAAGAATAAGTGGTTTCTTTAGCCGAACCTATCAACGATTGCTGTTTGCCCTTTACGTAAAGGGTTACGGGCTCGCTCTCGAATTCGGCAACGGTTGAATTTACTTTGTACGCTTTAAGAGTGTAATTATCGCTGTTGTAATTAAATTCGAGTTTCCAATCATCCGTTTGCATACTTACGTTTTCGCCCTTTTTAACGCTTTCGCCGTCGTTGCCCGTACAACCTACGAGTTGAACCAAACAAGTAGCGCCCAAAACAAGCGAAGTTAAAAAACATATTATCTTTTTCATCTTTTCTCCTTTAACGTTAGCCTTTAATACCCGTTAACACTATTCCGTCAACAAAGTATTTTTGAGCAAAAGCGAAAAGTACGAATATCGGAAGCATCGCCGCTACCGAACCTGCCATAGTGTAAGTATGGCGAACGTATTGCGAAGTGTTTATCGTAGAGATGATAAGTTGCAACGTTTTGTACTTTTCTACCGTTCCTACGTACATTAAAGGTCCTAAATAATCGTTATACGCGCCTGCGAACGAAAGCAATATTTGAGTAATCAATACCGATTTCGAAAGCGGCAAAACGATTTTTACGAAAATGCCGAACCAGCCCATACCGTCTATTCGCGCTGCCTCGTCGAGTTCTTTAGGAAGCGTTCTGAAAAACTGATAAACGAAGAACATCGTCATAACGCTACCGAACATACCGGGAATTATTAAAGGAAGCGGCGTGCCCGTCCAATGATAGAACTTAGCCATCATAACGTACGAAGGAATAAGCGTTATAACACCGGGCAACACGACGGTCGAAAGCATAGAGAAAAACACTGCTTTTTTACCGGGGAACTCGAATCTTGCGAACGAATACGCCGCAAGCGCACTCGAAAACATACCCACAGCGATAGGCGGAATCGTGTAGCACAAGGTGTTTATCAAACCTCTTATTAAATTGTAATTTTCAAAGATGTATTCGTAATTTTCAAACGTTATTTCGTGCCAATACCATTTGTATTTTGAAAGGTAAATGGAGTTTACCCCCGATAACGAAACGGAAATAGCGTACAAAATGGGTACTATGGTTATAACGACCATTATGGCAAGCACGAGATAAGACAAGCATTTTCCTATAACGGAAAGAACTGCGTTTACTTTAACTTTATTCATTTAGCCACCTCAATCGTAATGCACCCATTTATTAGATATGTAAAACTGTACCGCCGATATAATTATAAGCAAAACACCGAGTACAAGACCTAACGCCGAAGCATATCCGTAGCGGTAGCCGTATTGACCGGTAAATTTATATATCCACCATACAGGCATAATGTTAACGTCGTTAACGCTGTCGCCCGACATTACGTTGAACATAGTAAATTCTTGGAACGAACCTATAATACCCGTTAAAATAACGTAAAACATTATAGGCGAAACCGCGGGAATGGTTATATGCCAAAATCTTTCTACTGCGTTTGCACCGTCGATTTCTGCTGCTTCGTATAAACTTTTAGGAGTATTTTTTATGGTTGCGTACAGCAATAATACCGAAATGCCTATGCCGCACCACACGCTTATCATTATCATCGAACTACGGAAATGCTCTTTGTCTAAAAAGTTTACGGCTTCTAACCCTAAAGATTTCATAACGTTGAAAACCAAACCGTATTCGTATGCCAAAAGCCATTGCCAAATAAAAGTAATGGCAACCGCGCCGAATAAGCAAGGAACGTAAAAAATAAGTCTGAAAGCGTTCGAACCCTTTATTTTACCTGCCAAAATACTTGCCAATACTAACGATATAACAAGTTTTATAGGCACGTTAAGGCAAAATATCAACGCGTTAAGCATAGACTTTAAAAAATACTTGTCCGTAAACATTTCGACAAAATTTTTTAAACCTATAAACTTAGGCGGGTTAAACAAGTCGTACTCGCAAAATCCGAGAAAAATAGCATAAATAAGCGGAAAAGCCACGAATAATATTAGCCCTATTAAAAGCGGCGCGATAAACAGCCATCCGCACATAATCATATTTTTTCTGTAAGAAGTAAGCTTGTTACCCTCAGTTTTATTTTTAACCGACATAACTGTTCACGACCTTTTCTACTTCTTCGAGATATTTTTCAACTGTCCAACGTTTGTTTGCATCCGAATTCAATAAATCGGCAGAAAGAGTATCGTAACCTAAAGAAGTCCACTGTTGATTTTTTAAATAGCACCATCTGCCTTCGGGCTGAGTGGTTGCCGAAGTAGTAACTATTTTATAATGTTCGGGTCCCGAAGCGCTTTCTCTTGCGATTAACTCGCCGTTTTCGCTCAAAGATTTATAAACGGGAATTTGCGAACCCGTCGCCCACAAAATTTCTTGCCCTTCTTTACTGCTTATATATTCTACGAATTTCCAAGCGGCTTCTTTTTTAGTGCTCTTGTTCCAAATAGAATATCCGCAAGAACCAGACCAGCAATTCGCGCCGGGATTTTCTTCGAACGCAGGAATATACGCTACGTCCCAATTAAAGTCGAGAGAACGGAAAGTCGCAATATTCCAACTTCCTGCAACCGCGCACGCAACTTTTTGCATAGTGAACATAGTAGCGGCATCGAGAGCAACCGTAGGACATATTTCGTCTACGTAATAACTGTCTTGTACAAACTGATATGCTTTAGTTAAAGCGGCGATATCGTCTGCGTCCGTAGGGAACGCCGTTCTTTCGTCGTTCAAAAAGTCGCCGCCGGCAGACCAAACGAGTCCGCAAATATCCAAAGCGGAAGTACCGTAAATCTCTATATTTCCTTTAGAATCTTTTTTTGTCAACGCTTTCCACATTTCGGTCGCTTCTTCGATAGTCATCGTTCTATCAGAAGCGGGATAATCTACGCCCATTTCGTCAAAGTAATCTTTATTGTAATACATTACGAAACTGCTTATATCTCTCGGCAACGTATACTGATTGCCCGAACCCGCTTTACCCGTTTCGTTGTTGTACGAATAACGGCTTATAACCGAAGGAATCATATCGTCGCGGTCGATTAAATCGCTGTTTGCGATATAAGGCTCTAAGTTTTCGAGCATTCCGCTTTCAGCCCAGTTTGCAAAAACACCGTCCGATACCAAAAATACGTCGTGAAGATTACCGACTGCGATATTATTCGCGTAATTCGTTTCGTAATTGCTCATAATATCGTACTCGATTTTAATATCGGGATAACGATTATTAAACGCTTCAACCAAGATATTCATAACAGAGCGTTCGATAGAAGTACCTGCCGAATCCCACGTAGCAACTTTAATCGTTACCGCATCGCCGTTATAATAATAATCGGCGGCGTCGTATTTAGCCTGAATCGATTCAATCGTTATGTCGCCCAAAAGATTGTTATCGTCTTTAGAGCCGCAGGCAGTGAATGCGAAACAACTGCACATCATCAAGCATCCGAGCAATACACTAAAAAATTTTTTCATCTTTACCTCCTTAAGCAGAATAAATTCCGCTTATATATTTGTTAAGAATATTTTACACCGCCCCTTTTATTTTGTATAGATACAAACACTTCATAAAATGGTAATTTGGGCTCATATACGATTAACTTTACTATATTTTCATTTTTCGTTTATAACAAAAAAGAAGGATAAGATTTTTTATCTTTCCTTCTCTTTTACTTAAAATTCAATTAAAAACTATATCATATTTTAAAAAATCGTTGACTTTTTTACATTTATAATATATCATAATAATATATACTATGTTCACGAAAATTCTTTAAAAGAGATAAAGAATTTTCCGTGAGTTTTAGAAAAACCCCTTTGACACTTAACATTTTGCAAACGGAGTTTTTTTCTGACCGCATAGAATAGGGGCTCACATATTATCTGAATGCGGTCATTCACTTTTCCTACATAAGCGCCTTACGGGCAAATAGGGGCGTGCAGCGCAAAAGCGTGGTTTTGCTCGCGCGAGTTATTTTAAACAAAG
>CAYTNZ010000016.1:0-4038 GCA_964439285.1 uncultured Clostridia bacterium
TCGTAAGCGGATGCACGGAAGAAACGTACGTTTACGCTTACGCAAATGAGAAAAAAGACGTTTATAGTCATTATTGTAACGACGGAACGGTTATTGAATACGACGGACTTTTGGCAATTGTTTGTGCCGATTGTGAAAGTTTTGATACCGCTTGTTTTACGGCATCGTTTTATTTGGTAAAAAACGGACAGTCTTTTCACGATGGTCTATACTACACCGGGAAGGTTATAGCGGACAAAGACTACATGCGCGAAAACAATATAATAAATTATGATGCTTTGGGCAAATTACAAAGTGGTTTTCATACTAATTTAGTTCTTACATATAGCGAAACGTCAAACGGTGATTTTAGCGAAGTTTCCGAAGTGAAACTCCCGGGCTTTTATAAGACTACTTTAACGTGTACGCAGAAAAATAACAATGTCGAGGTGAAAACGCTTAGTATAGAGGATTCTTTCGAAGTAAAAATTAAGCCTTTAGACGTGACGTTCGAAGATTACGACGGCAGTATTATCAAGTCCGAAACGGTAGACGGAAAAAACGTAACTGAAATTACAGTTCCTAACTATACGATACCGAGTAACAAGTATTACACCTATACGTTTAAATATTGGCATTGCGTCGAAACGGGCGAAAATTATACAACCGAAAGCTTGCCTACTTACGAAGACTTGTGTGTCAACTATACTTCGGCAACGTTCGAGGCTGTATACGATATTAAGTATAATAAAAACTTTGTTTTAGAAGGCAGTATAGACGAAAAAACAGGGTTATCCGAGTCGGGTATTTACGACAGCGGAAACGTTAAAATAGTAAAAGAAGGCGACGCGGTAGACGTATACACAAACTACGCCATAACCCAAAACGACGACATAGCATCGTTACTTTTAATTCCCGAATACGATAAAGCCAAGTTTTCAATTAAAGCGGTTTCGGTAAACGGACAATCGGTTTACGGCGAAGGCGCGGAATCTTCTGTTGTGTTAACCGATTGGAAGGTAACGGCAACGAACGGCACGATAGGCGAAGACGGCATTTTTAAAATCTTGCTCGAAAACTTACCTACAAGCAATGCAACGGGTACGGCGTTCGTTCAAATTATTTACACGATGAACAGTGCCGAAACGGGCGAATACAAATTCGGTTTCGTAACCAAGTATTACGACGATACAGCCGACGCTACGACCGACAGCATAATTTCGCACAACGACCGAAGCGAAGCGTACGGCGTATTTTCGGATAGCGACGTTGCGTCTTTATGCGAAATAAAAATCAGCGTTACCGACGCTACCATTATTCTCGTAACGCGTAAAAACGCTACGATTAGCGTTAAAAATGACAGCGTGGTTTACGACGCTAACGAAGCGGACGTAGCCGAAGATTGCTATGCGGTTGAAAAAGCAATCGAAAACGCTATTTTGTATCATTACAGCGCATACGGCACTACGCTTGTAAACGGAAAATCTCACGATTGGTTGCAATACGTGCATTTTAACTGGTACGACGAAAACGGCAACGCGTTAGACGGCGCACCTAAAAACGTAGGAAGTTACCTTATCGGTATTTACGCGGACGAAAACGATTATTTCAACGCGGTTGCAGAAGATAAATTCGAAGTTACAATTACGCCTTACACGATTGACGTAACAGTTGCAAAACCTGCAAACAAAACTTATAACGCAGACCTTCAAACGTGGGTAGACGACGAGTTTACAATTAATTACGTAACCGATAAAGCCGCGTTCGAAGGAGACGAAGGTTATACTTACGATGTTTCGGATAATGCTCAAAACGAGGTTAACGTTCAAATACAAAGAACTCTTGCGGGTACTTATCAGGTTGAGTTAACAATCTATGCCGAAAGCAACTATACTTTTGCCGAAGGCAAAACTAAAACGGTTAAATTCGACGTTGAAATGTTACAATACTCCGCAACCGTTTCCGCAGCGAATAAAACGAGCGCGTTCAGCGACGAGTTAGAAGAATTAACTTTAGGCAACGAGAACGAGTTTAGCGACGTTCTTAAAAAAGATTATTCTATTGACGGCTTGATAGAGTTCGAGTTAACGACCGAGGCTACAAAAACAAGCAACGCGGGCGACTATAAAATTACGATTACCGCAAAAGGCGACGTGGCAGAAAGTTATGATTTTAAGTTTATTCACGAAATGGGTAACGAAAAAGATACGAACGAGAACAACGGTACTTACACTATTACCAAAAAGGAAATAGCCGTACCCGACATCGACGACCTTACGTATAACGGCGAGCAGCAGTTCCCCGAAACGCCTAACGGCGGAATGATAAACGAAGTAAACGCATATACCTTTACGGGCGACAATCAAAAAGATTCCGGAAATTATTCGTTGAAGGCAACGCTTTCTAACGATAACTTTGTATGGGAAGGACGCAGCGAAAGGGTAATCGTATTGCCTTGGAATATACTCAAAGCGAAGTTAATCGTTACAATCGGCGAAGATTGGGCGAGCGAATACAGCGAACCTTTGCAAACCATCGAACCCGATGCCGACGCAATTAAAGCGCAATTATTCGGTAGCGATACGATAGACGTTCTCGGCTTAACGTATACCATCGTAGGCGATGAAGACAAAAAGGGATTCTTGCCCGTAGGCAAATACGTAATTACGGGTAGCTTTAATTCGATAAACTACGAGGTTTCGTTTGTAAACGGTCAATACACCGTAACAATGTTTAATGCGAGTGCAGCCGAAGACGATTTGCAAGAAATTATTGCCGACATCGTCAGCGAAATTAAAGAATATAACAAAGAAGTTATAACTTGGAGCACCGAAACCGCAGGCGACTTTACGCTTGTAGGCGATATTAACGGAATAGCATACAGCGAAATATTCACGCTTTCGGCATCGGCTGCAAAAACCGACGCAAACGATTATATCAACGCGAACGGAAAATACGAAGGCGGCGTTTGGACGTATTGGAATCCTGAAACCAAACTTTATTATACTTTAACTATTTCGGTAAAAAAAGAATATCAAGACCGTTATATGCTTTATATGAAAGACGGCGAAAGCGTATTCGAAGAAAAGGGCGTCGAAGTTGAAGTATTCATTAAACAAGCGGCAAACTCTTGGGTACAAGGACCTGAAGTTGACCCTTACGACAGCGAAAACGTAATAGTTACGGCAGAGCCTAAATTTAAAGCGGAAAACGAAGTTATCTACAAAATTTTCGATAGCGAAGGTAACGAAGTTTCAAAAGATTCTTTAATATACGGCGAAACTTATTATGCCGAATTTACAGTTGCCGAAACGAACAACTATACGGGATTAAACGATAAAATCGAAAACATAAAATTGCAAGGCTATGCGCAGGTTCAAATTCCTACCGTTTACGTAGACGATTTAATCGAAAAGGTTATAGCGGCAAACGGCAGTACGAGTATCACGTACGACGGTTTAACTCACTACTTAACCGTAACTCCCGAAGGTAACGGTAAATTTATATTTACTATCTACAAAGGTTACGGCGAAGATACTGCGGATTGGACGAAAGAAGAAGATTTTAGTAACTGGCAAAATGCGGCAAACAATTATTATCGTATCGTAATTTCGGTAACCGAAAATTATAGTTGGAATACGGGCGATCGCGACGATAGAACGTATACTCTTAATATCGATGCGGCACAACTTACCATAACCGCCGACGATAAAGAAATTACATTCGGCGATGCCGCACCTACATACACGGCAACGGCAAAGGGCTTTGTTAACGGCGAATCGTTCGAAGATTATAACATTGCGTCGAGCGACAGCGTAACGATTGAAAGAGCGCAGCCCGACGGTAAACTCGACCCCGTAACGTATTATATCGTATGTGATTACCAACAAGGTAACGATGTAGGCGAGTATGAAATCGGTTGGACGAACGGATACAATTGGGTGTTAGGCTCATTGTTAAACGGTAACTATGCCGTAACGCTTGAAAAAGGAACGCTTAAAGTAGTCGAACTCGAACTTGACTTTAACGATTTAAAAGCGAAATTCGACGAAAACGAAG
>CAYTNZ010000016.1:4048-10790 GCA_964439285.1 uncultured Clostridia bacterium
ACAGGCTTGGTCCGAGTTTGCAAAGAGTATCGTGTTAGAATACAATGCCGAAACTCACGGTATAACGCTTAGCGGATATCCCGAGCAATTAACACCCGTAATTACCGTAAAACAAGGCGAAAACGCTGCCGTTGCGAAAGACGCGGGCGAATATAAAATTTACGTAAACTTTAAAGTTTCGGACGATTTAACCGCTAAAAACTACACTTGGACTTGGAACGAAGCAACCGTTTCGTTAACCATAACCAAAGTTCATATCAAGTTGACGGCGCAAGACCAAACGGTTATTTATAACGGTAATCCCGTTTTCGAATCTGACTTACAAGATCAAGAATATAAAACGATAGAATATCTCGGAAGTGCGATTTCAGATTTTAGTAACTCTTTCGTTAAAGACGAAATCGTAAGTTATGACGTTTATATTGTTGACGAAAATTACGATTCGGGCAAAGGCTACGGCTTAGGCACGTACGAAAAAGTATTGAAATTAACCGCATTCTTTGTTGACGGCATTAACGAAAACAACTACGAATTCGAGTACGTTTTAGGTGATTTATATCATATCAAAGGTAAAGTAGAGTGGGAAATCGCACTTGAAACTACCGACAGAGTTTACAACGCAAGACCTATTTTCGTTGGCGATATTAACAACAGAACGGACTATTATGCAAAAGTAAAACTTTCTGACGAAGATATTACCGCGCACAACGGTAAAATAGAGTATACTTTCTATACTTTAAATCCGGACGGCGTTTCGCACGACGAGTTGAATATTGCACCTTCTGACGCGGGTACGTATTTCGTTAAGGCGGTATATACCGATAACATTCACGAAACGTTAGAATCTGGTTACGTTCAAATAGTTATAAGCAAAGTAACCGTTACGGTAACGGCAACCGCCGAAAATACTTACTATTTACAAAAAGTAACTTACGGCAGCACGACCGAAAATATGAACTTGTACGACGATGCAGGACAAAAAGTAACGTACAAATTCAGTAAAGACGAAGGCGAAACTTGGGTAGATTACACGAGTGATAGTTGGTTTAATTCCGGCGTGTATAAAGTTAAGGCTATCGTAAACGAAACTACGAACTACACGGGCGCAACCGATGTCGCCGAGTTCGAAATTTACAAAGCGGAACTTCCGGAAATCGCATTCCATTATGACGGAGATACGGCAACTTGGGATTCTATTACGCATACCAAACAGGGCGAACCCATCAATAAGTACGGCGAAGTTACTATTACGTATTATTTGAATGACGAAATGCAAGACGTGATTGCCGATTTTACCTTTACGGCAACGAAAACCGGCTTTAATAAGATAACTGCATACGTCAAAGACGATGAATATAATAACTTTGTCGAAAGCAATACCACAATGGTAGAAGTGTTCAGCGTAACGTTTGCTGATAAAGTCGAAAACCACCCGTTAACAAATACCGTTTACGAGTTTACAAAAGCCCAAGCGGCAGAGCAATTCCGTTTCAGCGGACAAAACGCAACGCAACCTGCTTGCAGCAGTTCAGACGCGGAAACAATTACCATTACCGGATATACTTTTGCTAAAACTTGGAAACTCGACGGCGCAAAAGACGTATTTAACTTCGTCGGCGAAGAAGCGGCTGTTACTTCTAATATCGAACTTTTTGCGGTATGGACCATCAACGAATATACAGTTACGTGGATGAACGATAAAGAAGAACTTCAAACGGAAACGTATAAATATCTCGATATTCCTTCGTACAAGGGCGAAACGCCTGAAAGAGCTGCCACCGACGAATACGTATTCACGTTCGACGGTTGGAGTTTAGAAGAAAACGACGGCGAAAAGATATTAGAGTTTGCTCAAATTACCGATAATATTACCTATTATGCTCGCTACACCAAAGACGGCGTATCTTACTTGGTAGTATTTATGGTAAAAGCGGATAACGGCGATTACGAAGAAAAACATAGCGAAAGCGTTAAGTTCGGTACGGATTTAAGCGAAGTATTCAGTCTTGCCGGCGTTACTTGGTTTAGAACGGATACTTGGTATAAAGACGAAGACAGAACGCAAGCAATTGCCACTATGCCCGTTGCAAAAGATGGTGTTACGGTATACGGCGCATACGTATTCGATATCGGTAACGGCGACGTAAACGCAGACGGTATTATCAATACCGACGATATCACTATTTATCGCGAATGGATTGTAGGCGGTTACGATATAACCGTTGTCGAAAGCGGCGAAGAATGGACGCTTGTAAACAGCACCGAGTTCGACTTAAGTAAAAATACGTACTTTATCGTAAGAGTTGCCGACGTTAATGCCGACACGAGCGACGATATCAGAGATATTACCACCGTTCGTATGTCAATTGTCGAAGGTTACGGTTACGAAATAGCCGAAGGCGTTAAAAAGGCACAAGTAACCGGTCAAGCGGTTGCTGTCGTTACTCCAAATATCGAAGATATGGAATACACTATCGGAACGAGTACGTCGTACAAATACGTTGAAGTAAACGGAACGGATATCAAAGTAGACCCTGAGTTTATCGGATTGCCTAATGCAAGTATTTTTAACGACAGTTGGTTTTACTTCGGTTCAAGCGATATCGGAGCGGATGACCAAAGTAAACTTTCCGTTACCTATACTATAACTAAACAAAACGATTCTTCTTTCGTACAAAATAACAATACCGAATATGACGATAGACAGTTTACCGTCGCATATGAAGTTTATAACGGCAAATTTTATTTCGGCGTCAGCAGGGCTAACGGAACTCAATACCCCGTAGGCGATACGTATCATTTTGTTTTCAACGTTAAATACGACAAAACGATTTATACCACCGCCGAGTGTAACGTTACGATTATCGATTACGAAATAGCATATTCGCTTGTTTCCGACGTTCATAGCGTTAAAGAACGTACAGATACTGAAAATTATTTTGACGTGGATTGCACGTTGGGAGTAGGTGTTGAGTTTACTCACGATATCGTAACGTTAAGAATAGAAAATATTCCTGTGCCACAACGCGCAGCCCAATGTTTAGTCGTAACTTACGAAATTAAAGAAGGCGATACGGTAATCGTAAATAACGGTTTTGAATCTACCGCAAACTGCAAATTTATCGTTAAAGTTAATACCGACAATTTGTCCGACGGGTATATCGAGTTGACTATGTCGGTAAACGAAGATTATACAATATTCGGTGATACCGTCGGTGATATTCAAAAAGCAATTAACAACAAAGAATATAATTTTTCGTTCTCATTGACGTTTAGTAGTGGGTTTACGGGGAACGAGTTGTTGTGTTCGGACGAGTATAAGTTATACGTATTCGATTATCACGAAAGAGAGAGTTAATAAATAGCTAATAAAGGAGGAGCGGATGCAATGAAAAGACTAACTATGACGTGGCTTGCAATATGCTGTACAATTTTTTGCGCATTCGCTCAGCCTTTATTCATATTTGCCGCGGGGAATAATACGGTAATCGTATTCGAAGGGGCAAAACAAGAACAAAACAAAGTTACGATAGACGTTAGCGTTAAAGAAAATTCGGGAGTGTATTCGATGCTTTTAACGCTCGATTACGATATTTCCGTATTTACGCTTGAAAGTTTAACGTTCGGCGAGGCGTTATCGGCGCTCGAGCCTGTGCCTTCTAAAGATTATTCGATTGTTCCGTATAAAATTAGTTTTTTAGGTAAAAACAAATCGAACGATTTTAGCACGGGTAAAATGATGACGCTCACCTTTATCGTAAACGAAAACGCCGAAGACGGCGATTATTACATTACGTTCGATTACGCAAAAAAACGCGACGTAACGTATTTGTCGGGCGACGAAATTAAAACGAAAAATTTAATAATAAGCGGTGCTAAAATTACGCTGCAAGATTGCGGAGTTAAAGAAGTAATAACCGCAAACAAAGAACAAAACGAAAATAGCGGCGGACTTGTCAGCGTTATTATCGCGGCAAGCGTTGCTGTTGTTTGCATCGGCGTATTGGCGGCTATTATTATAATTCGCAAAAGAAGAAGTCATAAATGGAAAAAAATATAACGCATAATCGGAAAAACGCACTGCGCCGATTGCTTTATGCGTTTATATGCGTATGCCTTTCGGCTTTTGCGTTTATGATAAGTTTTACGGGCGATTTTAATATCGCTAAGGCTGAAACGGAAGAAATTCCTAAAATCACGGTAGAAAGCAAAACGGTACACCGCGGACAAACCTTTACGCTTTGCGCGTATTTAGAAAAAAATACGGGGCTTGTGGCAATGGTGCTCGATTTAAAGTACGATAAATCGGCAATGTCGCTTGTAGGGGTAGAGCGTGGCGACGGGTTAAAGTCGCACACCTTTACTACCACCAACACCGAAACGGACGAAGGCTTTTTAATAGAACCGTTCAGACTTTTATGGGACGGAACTACGCAAGATACCACCACGGGCTTACTCGTAACTTTTACGTTCGAAAGTAAGTTGTCTGCGCCTAAGGGCGATTATCCCGTAACGCTTATCTACGATTCGAACAACACGAACAGCGAATACGGAAAACCCGTTGCGGTAGAAATAGAAAACGGCGTGGTTACGTTAATTTCGGGCGAATATACGGTTGTATATAAAAACTACGACGGCAGCGAACTTTTACGAAAAGACTATAACGAAAACGATATCCCTAAATATTTTGGCGAAACGCCTAAAAGGGAAACGGACGAAAAGTATTCGTATACTTTTAAAGGTTGGAAGGGCGCGGTATCAAACGTTGAAAACGAAGTTTGGTATATAGCCGAGTACGATACTTTGGCGGTCGAGTATCAGGTAACCTTTTACGTTGACGGCGAATTTTTTTACGGCGATATTTACGGATATAACGAATCGGTCGATTTAAGTAATGTTCCGAGTAAAAAAAATCATAACTTTTCCGGTTGGTATTTAGACGAAGAATATACGCAAAAAGTAACCTTTGTGCGAATGCCGTCAAAAGATTTAAAACTTTACGGGTATATGAAATTCAATATCCGTGAAGACGAAATTCCTAAAATAAATTTAACCTTCGAAAAAGAAGAAAACGGCGTTGCGTACGTAGGCGTATACGTTAGCGAAAACCCCGCAATTTCGGGCTTGGTGTTAACGCTCGATTATAACAAAACCGCGCTTGAATTTATAGGCTTTGACAGAGACGATACGTTCGGCTCTATGCAGTTTTCGTATACCAACACCGAGCACGGTTACAATGCCGAACCGTTCAAGTTTTATTGGGAAAGCGCGCAAAACACTTACGAAACGGGCAAAATTTTAACGCTTAAATTTAAAATCAAAGAAAACGTTTCGGTAGGAACGTATTCGGTTACGTTTACGTATAACGAAAATACCGACGCTACCTTTTTTAATAGCGAACAAGAACTTTGGTATACCAAACTCGATATAATCGGGGCGAATGTTCCGATAGGTAAATTGTATCATTGGTACGAAGAAACGGAAAGCGGCATAGGTATAGACGTAACCACCGAAGAAGGACAATTTCCCGATACGATTTTAACGGTAAAAAGAATTACTCGTTTAGTAACGATAGGCGAGCAAAGTATAGTAAACGTCGCAGGAGAAAACACCGAGTTAAAAGACGTGTATTTCGCAAAACTTTATCGTTGCGACGACGAGATAAACCCTAACGGAAGAATCACCGTAAAAATCGAACTTACAGAATCGCAAGCGCTTTGTTCGGTTATTGCGGTTTGCGCTTTCAACGAAAATAAAGAACTTTACGTTATAGAATCGCAGGTTGAAAACGGTTTCGTAACGTTTGAAACGGACAAACTCGGCGAATTTGCCGTTATCGGCAACGTTGTTGCGGGCGGTATCGGCGGAACAATCGGTGCGCCTACCAATACGCCGATAATTATCATCGCGTCGATATTGCTTTCGATGGCGGCGATAGGGTTTGCGTTGATAGTAATAAGTAAAACAAAAAAGAACAAACAAGTTTTTGAGTATCCTAAAGACAAATAAATGGGGCGCTTATGGAAGAATTTTTAAAAAGCATAACCTGTTCCGGCACCGAATGTATGTGCTGGATATTGGTTTTATTTAATATACTTGCCGTATTCTATCTCGTTTTTTGCTCGTTCTGGAAAGTAACGAGGATAGCAAAAATAACGGGTTGGGTATTTTCGGCAGGACTTTTGTGTGCCGTAATCGCTATTTTAATAGCGCATACTTGTATTTATACGTTGCTTACCACGGTTTTTACGGGTATGATGATTATGGCGATACTTTCTGTAATTTTACCGCAACCGAACGCGAATTCTGAAGATGCAACAACCGAAGAAAAACGCGTAAAACTCGGCTCGTACGTTATATCTAAAACAAAAAACGACAGATACGTTTTCGCGCTTTACGACGACGCTAAAAAATTAATCGTAAAATCGAAATATTTTTACGCGAGTTTAGACGAAACCAAGCAAGCGATATGCGTATGCAGAAATAACGGTATGATAGCGGCTATAAACGATAAAACGGGCGCTTGGATACGCGAAGATATGTATCCTACGTTCGAAATGTACGTTTTAAACGGTAAATATCGTTTTTGCTTGAAAATAAACGGCGAATACGTGATTTTCGACTCTTGCGATTACGAAGAATTGCGCTCTTGCGAAAAAATGCTCGAAAAAGCGAAACAAACGGTTGCAAGCACCGATATTTTTTCGTCTACCCTTTCGGTATCCAAATAAATATCGGTGCT
>CAYTNZ010000017.1:0-10658 GCA_964439285.1 uncultured Clostridia bacterium
ACGATATTATTTCTTGATTGAAACAGGCTTAAAAACGATTGACTTTTTCGTCCTTTTTTAGTATAGTAATATAGTAAAAATTATAAATTCGTTTGCGCGAGTTTGTAATGTATAAAAGGCGATGATAAAGACAGATGCGTCGTAAACTTTTTCTAAGAGAGAAAAACCCGTCGGCTGAAAAGTTTTTCGAAAAAGAGATGCAGTATTCACTTTTGAGCCGCTTTTGCGAAAAGAAATTAGTAGCGAAAGCCGTAATTAACGCGTTAAGTAACAACGAGGCAAAATTTATAAAATTTATTTTGCAAACATAGGTGGTACAGCGAATTTACGCCCTGTGACTAAAGTCACGGGGCTTTTTTAATGCAACTAAACCGTACGCCGTCGGCGGCGGTTATTCTTTACGGAGGAATTATGAAAGAAAAAATTCAAAACATTAAAGAGCAAATTCAAGACGGCGCTAATAAAGTAAGCGACAGAAAAGCGCTTTTCGAACTCAAAATGAAGTTTTTGGGTAAAACAGGCGAAATAACCGCGCTTTTAAAAGGCATGCGCGACGTTCCGCCCGAAGAAAGAGCGGGGGTCGGTAAAGTAATTAACGAGGCGCGTTCGTGGGCGGAAGAATTGTTTAACGCTCGAGAAGAAGAACTAAAAAAAATAGAACTTCAAAATAAATATAAGAGCGAACGTATCGACGTTACGATGCCTGCCGATTATACCGAATACGGCACAGAGCATCCTATAAGCATGGTTAAGCGCGAGTTGGTAGACATATTTGCGGGAATGGGCTTTGAAATTTTCGAAGGACCCGAAATAGAAAAAGATTATTATAACTTTCAGGCGTTGAATATTCCGGCAGACCATCCTGCGAGAGATATGCAAGATACTTTCTTTTTCAGTGAAGAATTTTTATTGCGTTCGCAAACGTCGGCAGGGCAAATTCGCGTAATGGAAAAAACCGCTCCGCCTATAAAAATTTTAAGCCCCGGCAGAGTTTATCGTTCGGATAGCGACGCTACTCACTCGCCTATGTTTCATCAAATGGAAGGGTTGGTGGTAGACAAGGGAATAACGCTTTGCGATTTAAAAGGCTTGCTTGACGAGTTTGCGCGTAAAATGTTTACGAGCGAAACCAAAACAAGACTTCGCCCTTCGTATTTCCCGTTTACCGAACCGAGCGTAGAGGTTGACGTTACTTGTTCGGATTGCCACGGTAAAGGTTGCCGTCTTTGCAAGGGTACGGGGTGGATAGAAATTCTCGGCGCGGGAATTGTAAATCGTAGGGTTTTGGAAAATTGCAATATCGACCCCGACGTTTATTCGGGCTTGGCTTTCGGTATGGGCATAGAACGTATTGCGATGATAAAATACGGAATTAACGATATACGTTTGCTTTTCGAAAACGACGTTCGCTTTTTAAAGCAGTTTAAAGATTAAGGAGAACGAAAAATGAAAGTACCTTTCAGTTGGTTAAAAGATTACGTTGATATAGATATAACGGCGCAAGAATTACAAGATAAACTCTTTTCTTGCGGTTTCGAAGTAGAAGAACTTATTTACGTAGGTCAAGAAATAGACCGTTGCGTAGTAGGGCGTATAACGTCGGTCGAAAAACACCCCGATGCCGATAAACTTAAAATTTGTAAATTGGATTGCGGCGAGTATGGAAACGATATTCAAATAGTAACGGGTGCCGACAATATTGCCGAAGGAGATTTAGTCCCCGTCGCTTTAGACGGTTCGAGTTTGCACGGCGGAGTTAAAATTAAAAAAGGTAAACTTCGCGGTGTCGAGTCTAACGGTATGCTTTGTTCGGGCGAAGAACTCGGTATTAACGACAATTATTATCCCGGTGCGGAAGTATACGGTATTTTGATTTTGCAAGAAGAAATACCCGTGGGTACGGATATTAAAAAGGTCGTAGGGCTTGACGATTATATTTTCGATATCGCGGTTACGGCAAATCGTCCTGATTGTCAAAGCGTTTACGGTATAGCAAGAGAAGTTGCAGCCGTTCTTAAAAAACCTTTAAAACCTATAGAACTTACTTATAATGCCGAACCTTTTACTACGAGCGGCAGAGTTTACGTAGACGTTAAGGCTAAAGAATTATGCCCGAGATATATTGCTCATTACGTAAGCGATTTAAAAATGGAAAAATCTCCGCTGTGGATGAGAAGAAGACTTGCTCTTTGCGGTTTAAATTCGATAAACAACGTCGTTGATATTACCAATTTCGTTCTTTTAGAAATCGGACAACCTATGCACGCGTTCGACCTTGCTCAAATCGAAAGTAACGCTATTTGCGTACGTCGCGCAGAAGACGGCGAAAAAATAGTAACTCTTGACGAAAAAGAATTCGAACTTAAAAACGATAATCTCGTAATTTGCGACGGCGTTAAGCCTGTTGCTCTTGCCGGTATTATGGGCGGCTTGAATAGCGGCATAAGCGAACAAACGGTCGAAGTTTTGTTTGAATGCGCTAAATTTATGCGCGATAACGTAAGAAAAACTTCGAGAGCGCTCGGACAAAAGAGCGATTCGTCCGCTCGTTACGAAAAAGGCGTGGACGCGTATACTACGGGTATCGCCATAAATCGTGCTTTAAATTTAATTCAGAAACTCGGTTGCGGAAGAATTGCCTGCGATAGATTCGATATCGAATCGGATAAAGGCGAGCCGATGGTTATAAAAACTTCGGTAAGCAAAATTTGCGCGGTTTTGGGTATCGACGTTGCGAAAAAAGAAATAACGGATATACTTACGCGTCTTAACTTTAACGTACGTTGCAGTGGCGATAATATGGAAGTAACCGTGCCTGCATACAGAGAAGACGTTGAAGGTTATCCCGACCTTGCCGAAGAAGTTATTCGTATGTACGGTTACGAACATATCGTGCCTACCTTTTTAAAGAACGCCGCAATTACTAACGGCGGTTATAACGAAGCGCAGAAGAACGAACTTCGTTTAAAGAATATTTTACGTACCCAACGTTATATGGAAACGGTTAACTATTCGTTTATTTCGCCTAAAGATTACGTAATGCTTAAAATCGGCGAAAAGGCGAACGAGGCGGTTAAACTTATAAATCCTATCGGCGAAGATTTGAGTTTAATGCGTACTACGCTTGCTCCTTCTTTGGTAAATACCGTTGTGAGAAATATAAGAAAGGGAAACAACGCAGGAAGATTGTTCGAACTTGCGAGCGTTTATAAGGCGGAACTTCCGCTTGTAAAACAGCCTGACGAAGATAAAACTTTATGTACGGCAGTGTTCGGAAGTTGCGAAAGTTTTTATACCGCGAAAGGCGTTTACGAACTTATAGCATCCGAATTCGGTGTTAAATTCGAGTACGAAAGAGCGGAAATTGCATACTTGCACCCCGGAAAATGCGCGAATATTTTATTGAACGGCAAAGTCGTAGGGTATCTTGGCGAACTTGCGCCCGATATCGCCGAAAATCTTGTTATAGAAACCAACGTTTATATCGGCGAACTCGATTACGCTGCCATCGAGGGCGAACTTTGTAATTTAATTAAATACAAACAATTGCCTAAATTCCCCGAAATCGAGCGCGATTTGGCTCTCGTTGCCGACGAAAGTTTGACTTGCGCCGAAGTAGAAAAGGTTATTTATTCGGCGTCGAAATACGTTACGAACGTAAAACTTTTCGATATTTATCGCGGCGCGCAAGTGGGCGAAGGCAAAAAGAGTATGGCTTTTTCGGTTACGTTTACTCCCGTAGACAAACTTATGAAACCTGAAGACGCCGACGCTCAAGTAAAAAGAATTTTAAGAGCGTTGTCCGAAAAGCTCTCTATTGCGCTCAGATAATTTAAAAAATATGCGTTAGTCGAATAAATTTTAAGCGTACGATTGAAAATCGTGCGCTTTTTCTTTTCAAAACGGTAAAAAAATGGTACAATAAATATATGTTAGAAATTCTTGCGCCGGCAGGCGACGAAAAGTCGTTTTTTTCGGCAATAGCGGCAGGGGCGAACGCGGTGTATCTCGGTTTATCCGATTTTTCCGCTCGAAAAAACGCCGCTAATTTTAATCTCGACAATTTAAAATATTATATCGATTACGCTCGCGTTTTCGGCGTACGCGTTTACGTTGCAATGAATACGCTCGTAAAAGAGAACGAGATAGATGCGTTTGTTTCTGCGCTCGTTTCCGCTCATAATTACGGCGCGGACGCTATTATTATGCAAGATATTTTTCTCGGAAAACTTATCAAAGAAAAATATCCCGAAATTACATTGCATCTTTCTACTCAGGCAGGCGTATGCAACGTATACGGGGCAAAACTTGCAAAAAGATACGGCTTTTCGCGCGTAATACTCGCAAGAGAAACGCCGCTTTCGTCGATAAAAGAAATTGCGAAAATTATCGAAACGGAAACGTTTATACAAGGCGCGCTTTGTACGTGTTTTTCGGGGCAGTGTTATATGTCGTCTTTCGTAGGGGCGAACAGCGGTAACCGCGGATATTGCAAACAGCCGTGTCGTAAAAAGTACAAAATAAATCGAAAGGGATTCGATGAGTACGCTTATGCTATTTCGTTGTCCGATTTATGCATAGGAAGCAACGTTAAACAACTGATTGACGCAGGCGTCGTTTCCTTTAAAATAGAAGGGCGTATGCGTTCGCCCGAATACGTGTATTCCGCCGTCGATTATTACAAAAAGATAATTTTTGACAACGTGAACGATAAAAATGCGTTTTCTGCGTTAAAGCGAACTTTTAACCGCGGCGATTATACAAAAGGGTATTTGTTCGGGCAAGATAAAAATCTTATTTCTCGCAACGTGCAAAATCATATGGGCGAGGAGATAGGAATCGTAAAGCACACGGGAAAATTTATATTTATAGAAAGTAACTTTAAGGTAAATAAAGGCGACGGCTTTAAAATTATAAGAAACGGCGAAAAAGAAATAGGCGGTTTTGTTTATAGCGAAGTTAAACCTAAAGAGAAAAACGGTTTTTATATATCCGAAATTAAACAGGTAAACGTAGGAGATAAGATTTATATAACAAGCGATACGTTGCTTGCCGAGTTTCTTAAAAATACTCGAATTAAAAGAAAAATTTATCTTGACGTTTCAATAAAACAAGGCGAAAAAATCGTAGTTACGGCGAGTGGCGATTTTAAAAGTTTTACCTTTGAATCGTCTTTTAGTGCGGATATCGCTAAAAATGCGGGTTTGACAAAAACGGACGTTGTAAATTGTTTTTTAAAAACCGATACTTATCCTTTCGAAATTAATTTTAAAAATGTTTCGATAGGCGATAACGTATTTGTTCTGCTGTCGATGCTCAATGCTTTCCGTAGAGAATTTTACGAAAAGTTGTTTGCGAATATTTCGTATAAAGAGATAAAGAGTTACGAGTATAAGCCATTGACAATTAGCGTCGATAATAGCGTTCAAGACATTAAAAACGCTGTTATAGATAGCGAGTTTAATGCTTCGGTTTACAAAAATAACAATATCGATTATTTTATCTTTAAACCGAACAATTATAAAAATATAGAAGAAATCGAGCGTTTTTTAATAAATTCAAAGTACTATGTTACGTATAAACTGCTATATTTACCTGCGTATTTACTTGATGAAGATATCGATTATATTAAAGAAAACGCGAAATTGTTCGACGGTTTGTACGTAGAAGGTACGTACGGCATGGAACTTGCAAAAGAATTGAATTTACCCTTTTTCGTAGGTACGGGGTTTAACGTTTTTAACAGTGCCGATATATACGTGTTGCAAAACGAAGGGGTAAAAAATATTACTCTTTCTAAAGAACTTTCTATAAAAGAAATCGAAAAAATAAAATGCTTAAATTCTTTTGTTTTTTCGGGCGGAAACGTTAAGGTTATGGATTTGGAGTATTGTCCTTTTTCGAAATCGTGTAAAAGTTGTGATAAGAAAAACTTGTACGAAATGACCGACGAAGGCGGTAGAAAATTTATTTTGCGTCGCTATGAATGCGGTGCTTGTCGTTTCGAGATTTTTAATTGCGCGCCGCTCGTTTTTGCGAACGATAAAACGTCGGCTCTTTACGATTTTACGGGAATGACGAACGAACAAAAAAATATTTATTTAAAACACTTAAACGACGAAAACTCGCTAAAAAATTCGCTGAAAAACTATACTTTCGGGCATATTAAAAACGGTATAAAATAATGGACGAACGAATATTAAACAAGTTAGAATTAAATAAAATATTAAAAAGCGTTTCAACTTTTGCAACGCTGCAACAAACCAAAGATTACGTGCTTAATATCAAACCTCAAACCGAAATTAAAGAGGCTGCGTATCTGTTGAATTTAACGGACGAGGCAGATAAACTTTTGTATCGTTACGGGGTGGGGAAAGTTGAAGATTTCGGCACTTTTTCGGATGAGTTGGAAAGGGCGCAAAAAGGCTCTACTTTAAATTGTAAAGAGTTGTTGTCTGTTTGCGCACTGCTACGTTCTGCGAGAATTGCGTATAAAAGCATTTCGCAAATAAACGATGAGAATATAATTTATATGCGCGAAATTGCCGACAGGATATATTTCGATGCTGCGCTTGAAGACGATATTCAAACGAAAATTATTTCCGAAGACGAAATTAGCGATTACGCGAGCGATAATTTATATTCCATTCGCCGTGCGATACGTTTGTTAAACGAAAAAATCAGAGTAAAACTTTCTTCGTATTTAAGCGGAAACGAATCGAAATATTTGCAAGACGGCATAATTACCGTGCGCGACAATCGCTACGTTTTACCCGTTAGAGCCGAGTATAAATCGAAGGTTAAAGGTTTTGTGCACGACAGGTCGCAAAGCGGCGCTACTTTTTTTATCGAGCCGGAATACGTGTTGGAACTCAACAACGAATTGCGCACTCTTATGAGCGATGAAAAAGAAGAAATAGAGCGCATTTTACGTCAACTTTCAAATAGAGTAGGTAATATTTACGATAGTTTGAAAGAGGATATTTTGCGACTTGTCGAAATCGACTGCTGCTACGCAAAAGCGGAATTTTCTTATAAAAATAAGTGTACGCGCCCTGAACTTAACGATAAAGGAATTATCGATATAGTTAAAGGCAGGCATCCGTTGCTCGATATAAAAACCGCTATACCCGTAAGCGTTTCGCTCGGAGAAAAATATAAATTGCTTTTAATATCAGGTCCTAATACGGGCGGTAAAACGGTAACACTTAAAATGTGCGGACTTTTTTGCCTTATGGCGTGTTGCGGAATATTTATTTCGGCAGCGTCTTTAAGTAAAGTTTCTGTTTTTAATAATATCTTTTGCGATATAGGCGATTCGCAAAGTATAGAAGAAAACTTGTCTACCTTTTCGTCGCATATTAAAAACGTTATCGATATAACCGAAAACGCCGATAATAATTCGCTCGTTCTTATCGACGAACTCGGCGGAGGGACCGATCCCGATGAAGGGCAGGCGATTGCGAAAGCGGTTATTTCTTATCTTTTAAAAGTAAATTGCGCAGGTATAATTACGACGCATTATTCGTCGCTTAAAGAATTCGCTTACGGAACGTGTGGCATAGAAAACGCGAGTATGGAATTCGATATGAACACTTTACAGCCACTGTATAGAGTGAGTATCGGATTGCCCGGAAGTTCTAACGCGATTGCTATTTCGAGAAGGCTCGGGTTAAACGAAGAAATTTTAACCGATGCGGTTTCGAATTTGTCGAAAGGCGCTCGAAAGTTCGAAAATATCGTAAGACAGGCTGAACTTTCGAGAATTAAGGCGGATAACGAGTGTAAAGAAGCGGAAAGGTTAAAAGAAGAATGGAATGTCAAGGTTAAAGAACTCGACGCCGAGCGCGAAAAATTAAAAAAAGAACGTGAAAAGTTGTATCTTACCGCAAAAGTCGAAAGTAGACGAATTATCAACGCAAAGGCAGAACAGGCGGAAGAATTTTTAAGCGAGATTGAAAAAATTGCCGCGCAGAGTAATATTTCCGACGCCGATTTAATCAGAGCGCGAACGCTTAAAAACAAACTTGCCGATAAGGCGTACGAAAGCGAACTCGAAGAAGTCGAAAAGCCGAAACTCGAAAAGGCTGATTTGTTAAGTTTAAAAGTCGGCGATAGAGTTTTTGTCGGAGCAATGCAAGCCGAAGGTGAAATTTTGACTGTCGATACTCGAAAAAAACGTGTTGAAGTCAGGTGCGGTAGTATGCGATTGACCGCAAAATGCGACGATTTATATAAAATAAATTCCGTAAAAGAAAAAACAAAAAAACAAAACGTTCAGGTTATAAGGCGAGTTAGCGCTCCTGTGGCGGTGCAACTCGAAATAAATTTGTTGGGTAAAACCGTTTCGGAAGCGATAGTCGACGTCGATGCTTTTATCGATAAAGCGGTTTTATCCGGTTTGGAAGAAGTGAAAATTATTCACGGCGTAGGTACGGGAAAACTTAAAGAAGGAATACGTAACCATTTACGAAAGCATAAAAACGTTGCCGAGTTTCGTTCGGGTGTTTACGGCGAAGGCGAGGCAGGGGTTACGATAGTTAAACTTAAATAGTTTTTTATTTGCCGTTCTATAATAAAAAACACGTTTAACATATATTTACATGGCTACGAATATAAATAATTGAGAAAAAATTATGTTTTTCTGTAAACAAATTCGTAAAACGGGGTAAACTAAGTTGGACGGTAAAAATAGATTAACGGTATTAACCAATATTGCTCTATCTTGTTTAATTATTGCCGTGGGGGTGGTTTGTTTTGTGCCTTTCGGTATTTCTACCGTGGGCGGTAAAAGCGACGGTGTGTATTATAACGGGAATATCGACAGTAATATGGTATCGCTTATGGTAAACGTATATCAAGGGGCTGAATACGTTTTGGATATGTTAGACACCTTTGACGAATATAACGCGAAAGCGACCTTTTTTATAGGCGGTTCTTGGGCTGACGATAATACGAACGTTTTGCGCGAAATCGTTGCGCGCGGGCACGAACTCGGTAATCACGGCTATTTTCATAAAGAGCATGATAAACTCAGTGCAAGCGAAAACAAGCAAGAAATTTATCTTTGCGGCGAACTTATTTACGCGCTAACCGATTATAAAGTAAAACTTTTTGCACCGCCGTCGGGCGCTTATTCGCAAACGACGGTTAACGTTGCGAAAGAACTCGGATACAGCGTTGTTATGTGGTCTAAAGATACTATCGATTGGCGCGATCGTGACGAAAAATTGGTTTTTTCAAGAGCAACTCAAAAAATAGCGGGCGGCGATTTGGTGTTAATGCATCCGACTAAACATACGGCTGCGGCGCTTTCTTCTATTTTAGATTATTATAAACAAAATTTTTTTAACGTCGTAACCGTATCCGAAAATATCAGCGGAATAGAAAAGGTGTAGCGACGTTTGTAAAACGAAAGTGTTCGCGTTTTATTTATTGTATGTGCAACGTTTTCGATAATAAAATAACTTTACGTAACGGAGAAAAATATGACTTATTACAAAAAATTCGATAGCGGTTTACGAATGGTGGTTAAAAAAATCGACGGGCTTTGGTCTGTCGGTTGCGGTATTATTGTAGGGACGGGTTCTAACGTCGAAACCGATTGTGAAAACGGGATCTCGCATTACATCGAGCATATGATGTTTAAAGGTACGAAAGAGCGAAACGCTTTTGAGATATCGGACGCAATGGACAGAATCGGGGCGCAAGTTAACGCTTTTACCTCGAAAGAAATTACCTGTTATTATTCTAAATCTACTTTGGACCACACGGGCGAGGCATTTGAAGTTTTATCCGATTTGTTTTTAAATTCGGTGTTTCCCGAAGATGAAATGGAACGAGAAAAAGGCGTTGTGTTAGAAGAAATTTCAATGACCGAAGACACGCCCGACGAGTTGTGTTTCGACGTGCTTGCCGAAGCTTTTTACGGGAATAAAGGATACGGAAAAAGTATTTTAGGACCTGCGAAAAACGTTTCGGGCTTTTCGAGAAATGATTTGATATCGTATATCGAAAAGCGTTATGCCCCCGAAAATATCGTTGTTTCTTTTGCCGGAAATATAGACGAATATTATGCAGAAGAACTTGTGTACAAGTATATCGAAAGCAAAATACAAAAGCGTAAAAAGCAAGAGCGAAAGCCTTGCGTAGAGTATTGCGCGCAAAGCCTTTTTAAGAAAAAAGATATTGAGCAGGTGCATTTTGCAATCGCGTATCCGTCGTTAAAACGCGACGATAAAATGTTCGACGCGTGCAATTTAATGAACTTGGTTTTAGGCGGTGGGATGAGTTCGCGCCTGTTCCAAACGGTGCGCGAAAAGTTGGGACTTGCTTATTCGGTGTATTCGTATCTTTCGCCGTATCAAGAATGCGGCTCGCTTGTCGTTTATGCGGGGGTAAATCCCGGCAGTTGCGAAAAAGCGTTCGATGCGGTGAGCGCCGAAATTGAAAAAATATGTAAAGATAAAATAACGGCTGAGGAATTGGCAAGGGGTAGAGAACAATTAAAATCGTCTATCATTTTGGGACAAGAAAGCACGACTTCGCAAATGTTGGTTTACGGTAAGCATCTTTTGTTTACCGGCGAAATATTTAATTTCGACGATAGGGTTTCGAAAATCGAAACTTTAACTTTAGACGATATAGCAACCGCCATA
>CAYTNZ010000018.1:0-9108 GCA_964439285.1 uncultured Clostridia bacterium
GATTTGGTTTCCGAATATTTTAACGGTATGATTTATCCTATACGTAATGCCGTTCCGCGCGGAATACTATGGTATCAGGGCGAAGGGCAAAGCACGAATTATGCGCATAATTATTCTCTCGTTATTAAAGGTTGGCGCGAAATGTACGGCAAAGATAATTTGTGGTTTTCTACCGTACAGTTGCCGCGTTATACCGATGCAGAAGAGTATTTTTTAGGTAGAGAGCAACAAAAACTCGCTTCGATACAAAATGAATACGTAACTTACAGCGTTAATATCGATTGCGGCTTGTTACCCGAAAACGTGGCTTCCGGAGACGATTTAAATCCGAACGGTATTCATCCATACGATAAAAAACCGGTCGGCGAACGTTTGGCTCACGCTACTATGCAAGCGTTTTACGGAGCAAAGGGCGTATGGCGCGGACCTGTTTTAAAATCGGCAAAAGTGCAAGGTAATAAAATTATTCTTACGTTTTCTAACGTCGGCAAAGGATTGTCTTTATACGGCGAAGCAGGTTTCGAAATCGGTGAGGGTAACAAGGCGTACGTTACCGCCGTTCCCGAAATTATAGGTAAAAATAAAGTGGCTGTTTCGGCTGAAGGAATTACTTCTCCTACCAAAGTAAGATACGGTCTTGTAAATTCGGCTTCTAATATAGAAAGATTAACAAGTTACGAACAATGCGTAAGTCTTTATAATACCAAGGGCGACGACGAAAAGGCATATCCTGCCGAACAGTTTGTTTGGAAAGCATAAAACTTTAAACCTATTAAATTTGTTCGTTTACGAGTACTTGAAAATTCGAACACATGAAAATTCGAACACATTATAAATTTTTTCAAAGCCGTTGACAAAGAGTTTTAAATATGTTATCATAAAATAAAGATAAGTTTTTATTATATAACTTTTATTTAAAAATGTTTGACTAACGTACGGCGGAGGAATGATGGGCACGTTGCACGATGTGGCGAGGTTGTCGGGTTTAAGTATTGCTACTATATCGAAGTATTTAAACGGTATAAAAGTAAAACCTCAAAACGAAGAAAAAATAAAACGAGCGATTGATGAATGCAATTACAGTGTAAACTTTTTTGCAAAAAGCCTTAAAACTAAGTGCTCGCTTACTGTCGGGGTATTGATTCCTAATATGTCGTCTGCCTTTTATTCGTCGGTAGTTTCAAGGGTAGAGCAGATTTTTGCGGCGAAAGGTTATAGTCTGCTGATTAGCGGATACAATAATGACAGTGCTCAAGAAAATTCAAAGTTTTTATCCCTTTTATCTCGTAAAGTCGACGCTATACTCGTAGCGCCCGAACGGCTTAGCGAGCAGTCAGTTGCCGTTGCGCGTGCT
Source organism: uncultured Clostridia bacterium (assembly GCA_964439285.1). Lineage (GTDB taxonomy): Bacteria > Bacillota > Clostridia > Christensenellales > Borkfalkiaceae > Borkfalkia. The sequence continues at coordinate 1,355 of CAYTNZ010000018.1, forward strand.
AACGGAACTCCCGTGCTGTTTTTCGACACTCAACAAAATATCGATTCGATAGGCGCGGTTGTAACCGATAACTACGAGGCGTGTAGGGCTGTTGTAACTCATTTGCTCGAGAGCGGTTTTTCTAAAATTACAGTGCTTTTGCCGAGCAATATTTATTCGACAACCAATGAACGCAAGCAAGGATGTTTAGATGCCGCCGCTAAAGTCAATTGCTCGATTTCGGTAAAAATATTAAGTACTTCAGGAAATATTTTGGGCGCTTACGAGCGAACTTGTCTTCTTTTAAAGTCCGAGCGCCCCGAAGTTATTTTTGCATTGTCGTCAAGTACTTTTTTGGGCTCGCTTATGGCGGTAAACGACGCGGGGCTAAAAATTCCTGAAGATATAGCCTTTATAGGTTACGATAATAAACAGATAAGCAAAATTTATGCGCCTAATATAAGTATAGTTTATCAACCTATCGACGATATCGCGCAGGCGATTTATAACAAATTAAGCGCATTGATGGAGGGAAAAACAAGCAACGATTGCGTTGTTGTTAAATCCTGTATTATTTACACCGACTCTATTAAAAAAATCACGTAGCAAATTTTGCATAAGAAGTATTGTTTGTGGCTAATCGTTTGCAAAATCAACGTGAATTTTTTATAGATAAAAATTAAACGTTTAACTTTTTTTGCATCTCAACAAAAAAAATAAAAAAGGAGAATGAATGATGAAAAAAATCCAAAGTATTTTGGTGGCACTGCTTTCCGTGTTGCTTGGCGGAATATTTTTATTTTCCGTCGGCTGTTCGAAAGGACCTTCTGAGGTTCAAAGAGAAAAGCCTGTAATTACGGTAAGCGAACAAACGTTGACGGGGACGGTAGGCGAGTTGATTTCGTTGCCTGCGGCTTCGGCACGAGATACGGTAGACGGAGATATTTCTTCTTCGGTTAAAATGAACGTGTATTTCGACCGTGACGGAAAATATGTTTTCCCTTTGAAAAACGCTCAAAACGGAACGGCGGGAAACGTAGTAAATTCCTTTACGCCTACTAAAGTCGGCGAGTATACAGCTATTTACACGGTAAAAAACAGCGGAAATTTAAGTTCGCGTAAAGAAGTAAAAATAAACGTACAAGCATCGAACAAAGCGCGTGTGGCACAGTTGGTGCAAGATTCTACTAAATGGACGCTTGACGGTAACAGTTCGTTCGATAAAGAGGGAAATATTCTTCTTGCAGATTCCGGCGATTCGTCGGTTGCTTATAACGGAACTAAAATTAAAAACGGCGACCTTGTCGCTTTCCGTTTTAGCGCGGATAAGCCGGACGGTACGTTCTTTTATACCTTCGGCGCTCAAATGAGCAACAATTCCGACAAAGATGCACCCACGGCGAGCGAGGCTACTTGGCCTAAACTTCTGTTTATGAGAATTTTATCTAACAGAATAGAGCCGTATTTTGCGGCGCTTGCAGGCGACAATAATTTTAATATGACTTGCGGAACGATTAACGTTTCGTTGCTTGACGGAAAAGACCACGTTATTGCAATGAGAAATACTCTTTCTGAGGACGCGAGCGAAGTTAAAAGCGAAATATGGATTGATGCGGATATCAATTCTACGGCATCGTATATTTCGGTTGTAACTAAAAGTGCGGTTCTTGCTCATTTCGGACAAGAAATTTTTGACGAGTATATAAAAGATGCGTTTAATCCCGAAAAATTCGAGGGTTGGTTTAACGTCGGGGCATATCATACGGGCATAGGTACAGATACCATGGCTATAAAAGCGTTTTCTATAAACGGTGAGGCCATGATTGAAAAACCCGAACTTACCGTTTCGGCAGCACCTAACGTTTCGTATCCTCTAAACCAAGAAATTACTTTCCCTAATGCCGTGGCTGAGGACGAAAACGATTATTCGGATATTTCGAGCAGAGTTGTTTTAACCGTAACCGAACCAAAGGTTGACGGTAACAGAAATAAGGTAGAATTAGAAGGCTATACATACACACCTACGGTTATGGGACGTTACGAACTTACTTATTCGGTAACGGATTTAAGCGGTAACAAGGCGTTTGCTTATTATACTTTTGCGTGCAGTAAGGGCGAAAGTACCGAAAAACCTACAATCGAATTCGAGAGTTCGACTGAAAACCTTATCGCAGTTGCAGGACAATCGTTTACGTTGCCTGTCGTTTCGTCTGTAACCGACAGCTTTGACGACGATATTTCTGACCTTTTGGAAATTGAATTGCTTGGTCCCGAAGCGAAAAACTTAAACGGCAAAACGACTAACGTGTTCTATTCTGCGGGCGTACATACAATCGAATATAAGGTAACCGACTATAACGGCAATACCGAAACCAAAACGGTTGAAGTAAACGTAACCTCGGCTTACGAAGCGATTGAAGTAAAAGATTTCGTTACTTATGGCGGAATTAGGGCGGACGGCGATTTTATTAAGTTGACAGACGGTAGCGCGGCTTTTGCAGGACAAAAAATTTATTCCGAAAAAGTTTCGATGCTCGTAAAACTCAATATAGCGTCGAGTTTTAATGCCGGCGACGGATTGAATTTTATTGCGTTTAACGTGCGTGGCGGCAAAAACTTGGCAACTGTACCCGGCTCTGCCGATTGCAGTGCGTTCGATTGGCCCAGCGGTTTGAATTTTGAAATAGGTACCGAAGGTATAAGAATTTACGGCGGTGCGCATACCGACGAACTCGGCGCTTATTCTTTCCCCGAAGGTGCGAGAGCCTTCTTTAAAGACAAAGAAGTCGAAATATCTTGGCAAGTTACCGACGTTTACGACATTTCCGGTAAATACGTAGGAACTAAACTCGAGATTTGGTTAGACGGACAAAAGGTAAAAATTTCTTCTTCGCATACGTCAGGCGAAGATTGGCAATTAAGTGCTCGTGCCGTTGTTTCAAGACCTTCTGTATTGCAGGCGAGTTGGCTTCAGGTTTATATAAACGGTTCGGCTAACGATTCGTGGTTGTACGCCACTACGATAGACGGTTCTAAACCCGCTTATTTAAAAGTAACGGGCGTAGATTCGGACGAAGAAAATTTTGGCGCGGAGTACACGTTGCCCGAGGTTACGGTTTCTTACGGCGGAGAAGATAAAACTTCGCAAATTGAAAAATTTATTTGGATTAACGGCGAAACCGAGCCCGATTATAGCGTTGCAACCCCGTTTACAGAGAATAGTATTTCGCTAAGCGAAGGTTATCTTAAAGGGTTTAAAATTGTTTATCGTTACAACTCGAAAACGATAAAAGTTATTTCGGTAACCGTTAACGCCGATGTTTCAGACGTAACTTATTCGTCTGCAACCGAAAGTTTAACCGCAACGGTAGGTTCGGATTTTATTGTACCCGTTATGACGAGTGTTAAAATCGGCGAGAACACGTTTACGGACGGAATAACCGTTAAGATTTCTTATAAAGATATTGCGGCAGCAGAACAAAGTGTAACCGATACGTTTAAGCCGCTTTTAAAACGTGATTTCATTTTAAAATATTATTACGGTTCTGTTCTTTTAGACGAACTCGAAGTTACCGTATCCGGCGGTATCGAAGGCAATCTTATCGGGCAAAGCAATATGAACGTAGGTGGCGAACTTGCGCGTTATACAGGGCAGCAGGTTTACGGCGAAAAGGTTTCGGCAAGCTTTAAAATTAAATTCGACGATTTAACTATTACAGACTTTATTTTAAGACGTGCAAGCGATACTTCTTGGCCTGTGGCTTTAAGAATTCGTATCGCACCGAATGAAATTCGCGTATGTTACGATATAAACGGAGTAAGCTTTTTACAATGTAACGGTTCTTCGAAATACCTTAAAGGTAATCCTAATTCAGAACTTTCTCGTCAAATAATTACTTATTGCGCGACCGACGTTTACGAAGAAGGCGTATTTAAAGGAATTTTAATAGAACTTTGGCTTAACGGAGAAAAAGTTGTGTTTAACAGCGGCGAAGTAAGTTCGGTAACCGACGAAGATAAGGCAAAAGGCTTTATTCCCGCGGCTGCTTTAAACGAACTCGGTGCTGATGCCTTAGCCGAAATTTTAGCACCCGCGTATCCTCAAATTTCGTGGCATACTTCGTTTGTTCTCGAAAAACTATATATTGACGGAACAGTGCTTCAACCCCTTACGGTAACTCTCAATCCCGAAGCCGATACCGATACGGTAGGCTATGGCGAAACGTATAGTCTTCCTACGATTTCGGCGTTGTACGGCACGACCGACGTAACCGAACAAGTTACAAAATATATTTGGATTGTAGGAAACGACGAACCCGATTATCAAACGCCATTTACCGAAACGTCTATCATTGCCGGCAACGATTATATTAAAGGATTTAAAGTAGTATATCGTTACAACGGCGAAACAATCGCCACGGTTAGCGTAACGGTTAATGCGGACATTACTAACGTTGTTTATTCGTCCGAAACGGAAAATTTAACCGCAACGGTAGGTACCGGATTTGCTTATCCTACGATAACAAGTTTTAAAATGGGGGAGACGACTATTACGAGCGGCGTTACGATTATGTTGTGTTACAATAAAGCTAATATTTCGGAACAGCAAATCGAAGGTACGTTTACACCTCGTCTTAATAAGAATTTTACGCTTAAATATTATTACGGAACAATCCTTTTAGGCAGTGTTGACGTTGCCGTATCGGGTAGCGATAGTGTTAATATCGACGCCGATTCTTTGACTAAAGACACGGCTAACGAATGGGTAAGATACGATAATCAGTACGTATACGACGAAAAGGTAACCGTAAAGGTAAACGCGGCTTTGTCGGGACATTTCGACATCGTTATGCGCGGACCCGTGCAATCGGGCGGTTGGCCGACGGCATTGCGTATTCGTATTGCCGCAAACGAAATTAAAGTTTGTTCGGATATAGGCGGTAGCGATTATTTGTTGTGTACTACTGCGGTTGATACGTATTTTACTAATAAAGACACTGTTCAAGAAAGAACTATTGCTTTCAGCGTGGTAGATAAATACGACGCCGACGGAAACTTTATCGGTATCGAGGTGAAAGTGTGGATTGACGATGTTGAGGTTGAATGGATGGACGGCTATAGTGCAAGTTCGGGCAATCTTATTACGGCGGCTTATTTTAATACGCTCGATACAGAAGTAAAAAAACTTTTCTTTACTCCCACTGCATTATTTATTGCTCAGCATTTGAATAGCGGTGATTTTGAATTTGTAGAAGCGACTATCGAAAGTTCTAATATTAGCGCTTCGTAAAATTTTTGTTGAATAAGGAGACTCGGCGAGCATGGATACGCTGATGACAAAAAAGAATAAACACAATAAAAGAATTTATGTAAAAAATAATGTCGGGCTGTATCTTATGCTCGTTCCGGGTATGTTATCTCTACTCGTTTTTACCTTTGTGCCTATGTACGGGTTGTATATGGCGTTTGTCGATTATAGTCCGTCGATTCCGTTATTTCAATCGCAAAACGTAGGTTGGCTTTGGTTTAAGTTGATGTTCGAAGATCCGTTGCTATGGAAAATGGTGCGAAATACTTTAATTATTTCTTCTATGAAAATACTTATTATGTTTCCGCTTACCATCGTTTTGGCACTGCTTATTAACGAGTTGGAAATTAAGGTTTTTAAAAAGATTTTTCAATCCGTGTCGTATTTGCCTAATTTTATTTCGTGGATTATAATTTCGGGTATGATGGTCATATTTCTTGACAGCGACAACGGCTTATTAAATCAAGTTATTACTGCTTTTGGCGGAGAACCTGTTTCGTGGTATTCGGACCCGAGTAAATGGTACGTGATTTTACTGATTACCAATATGTGGAAAAATATCGGTTGGGGAACTATTACTTACATAGCGGGATTTTCCGCAATAGACCCGCAACTTTACGAAGCGGCTAAAATCGACGGTGCAGGACGATTTCGTCAAGTTTGGAGTATAACATTGCCTGCGATTTCTCCGATTATTTCGCTAACTCTTATTTTAACAATCGGGAAAATTTTCCAAGACGATTTCGAACAGATTTACGCGTTGGTCGGCTCGAACGATATTCTGCAAGAAACAACGTCGGTTATTTCTACAAAGATTTACGAGTACGCGAGTACGGGAAGATACGACCAATTTCCGCTTTCTACGGCAATGGGATTAGTGCAAGGTGTCGTTTCGTTAGCGTTAATAGTTGCTTCTAATATGGCGGCTAAAAAACTCGGATACGTAAGTTTATGGTGATGATATGGCAATAGAAACAAAATCGAGAAAAGTATTTAATATTTGCAACGTTGTCGTTTTGGGACTATTGGGAATCGCTTTTTTGCTTCCTTACGTAATGATAGTGTCCGCTTCGCTTACAGACGAGGGTGCGTTTTTGGCACACGGGTATTCGATTTTACCGAGAGATATCACGTTTTCGGCGTATGTTCAACTGTTTCAAGGCGATACAACGGTTATAAGAGCGTTTTTCAACTCGGTGTTTTTAACCGTTTGCGGTACTATATTGCATGTCGGCACAACAACGCTTGCCGCTTATCCTTTAAGCAAAAAGAAGTTCGTCGGCGGCGGAATATTCATGAAGATTATCATCTTTTCAATGTTATTTTCGGGCGGACTTATTCCTACTTATATGCTTATAGTTAATATGGGGCTTAAAAACAGTTATCTTGCAATTTTGCTTCCTGCCGCGTTGTCGCCTTGGCATTGTATACTCATTCGCAACTATTTTTCTTCGCTTCCGCCTGCATTGGAAGAGGCATGTAAGATGGACGGGGGAAATAATTTAACTGCATTTTTAAAGATTTATATCCCTATGTCGAAATCGATTCTTGCATCTGTTATTTTGTTTACGGCAGTTGCTTTTTGGAATAACTGGTCTGCGCCTATTTTGTATTTCGATTCAAGACATAAAGATATGTTGCCGCTGACTGCGGTGCTTCAACAAATGCTTCAAGAAAACGTAAATCCTTCCGGCGGAAGCGCAAGTTCGGGTTTTGCCGAAAACGTTAAAATGGCAACCGTTGTGGTTTCTACGTTGCCGATTATTATTGCGTACCCGTTTATGCAAAAATATTTTATCTCCGGCATTATGCTCGGTTCGGTAAAAGAATAAGGAGTAAACATGAAAAAATTATTAAGTATATTGCTCGTATTGTCGTTTGTGTTAAGTTTTGTAGGTTGCTCTGATTCGGGATACAGTTCCGATTCGGTGGTTATATATATCGAATACAACGGCGTTACGGGCAAAGAAGACGATAAGGTAAAAGCGGCGCTCGAAGAAAAATTTAAAAAGGATACGGGCGAAAGTATAAATCTTATTATAGAACCCTGTTCGACCGATACGATAGGTAATAAAGTGGTCGGGGCTATTTCTACTTCCTCTGATAGAATTGACGGGCTTATCCATCACTATTCTTCGGATTCGATGATTACGCAAATGATTACCGAACAAAAGGAATTAAAAGATTTAACGAATCTTATTACTGAAAACGCACCCGATTTTCGCGCACGTTTTAATGAAACTACAGACCCGAGCGGTTTAGCGTATAATAAAGGAACGTTTGACGGTAAGCTTTATGCGTTGTCGTCGCTCGAACATAATTCGATTTACGGAATGCTTATAAATCGTAATCTTATGGCAAACACTTCGTTCAATCCCGACGATTACGATATTTCTAAAGAAGGCTATAAATCGTTAACGCTCGACGAGTTTACCCGTTTGCTTACGGAACTTAAAGAAAATAACAG
>CAYTNZ010000018.1:9118-10402 GCA_964439285.1 uncultured Clostridia bacterium
TTACTCGTCCGTTGGCAGGCGCGCCTTACGATTTAGATTATTTTCTTGCACCCGTGTTCGGCACGACGGGATATACACGTATGGAAAAAGAAGGCGATAAAATTTATCCTTCATACGCTAAAGAAAATTATTTGAAAGTTCTTGAATACGAGCGTATGCTTCAAGAAGAAAAATTGTGGGTTGAAAAACCTATCGAAACAACGGATAGTTTAAAATATTTCACTTCTGGAAAAAGCGCCGTGTATATCGCTTGGCCCGAAGTTACATCGCAAATTCAAGTTGCCGAAAAACTTAAATTGGCGAGAAACGAAGATTGTATAATGATAGCGCCTTTAATAAAAGACGGGAGTACAACCGAAACTAACGGAAATTTAAGACAAACTTCTGCTTTTTTAGGACTTATGGTTCCTAAAAAAGGAAAAAATACCGAATTGCTTTTAAAATTCGTTAATTGGCTTGCCAAAGATAAAGAAAATTACGAATTGGCAAAATACGGCATTAAAGGCGAACATTGGGTAGAAGCCGAGGTTGACGGACAAGAAGCGTATGCATATCCCGAAGCAAAACGTGCAGAGTATGAGGCGCTTGCACCTTATTCAGGATTATATTGCCTTTTAACCAACGTTAATATTTCGGATCGTATTTATGCCGGTTATAGCGAACAATATACTAAATGGGTAAAAGAAGTACGCGATTTTAAAACCTTCCCCGAAGGGGGATACGTCGATGAGGGTATGAACCTTCCTTCTGTTCCCGCTACTAACCGTGCTTTAAAAACAGAGTCTACGAATTTAGGACGCGAGTATGTTTCTATGCGCGCTTATGCGTGGTCAGACGCGCCGATTCCTTCGGGAGAAACGTTGGCGAGTTTGCATACGAAACTTCGCGACAATCTCACGACAAAGTATAAAAATTATATTCAGTTTTTGACCGACGAGTATAATAAAATCGTCGCGTCGTATCAATCGTAATAAGGAGAAAAATAATGAAAAAACATATCGTGTTGTCTATCGTTTTAGCATTTATACTTTCTTTCTGTTTTTGTGCCAACGCTACGGCTTTTGCCGAAGGCGAACCTGAAACAGAGCCTGAAACTTGGATTAACCTTTTTGCTTCGAAAAGCGAATGGATGCATTCGCAAGGCAGAGGCGAGGTTAAGTTCGATAAATCCGAACTTACAATCACTCCCATCGACACGGTAGGTTCCGCTTACATTACCGACAAAATGGGACAAGGAAAAATTCGTTTTACCTATCAATTAGAATATGCCGAAGGCGTTGACGC
>CAYTNZ010000019.1:0-10232 GCA_964439285.1 uncultured Clostridia bacterium
CACCCTTCGCCCATTTTAACGCCCTGATTTATAATTTTATCGGCGCAATGACGTAAATGCTCGAAATCGTGCAAAGGCTCGAATCCTGCCTTTTTAGTAATTTTTATAATCTTTTTTTGCATACCGTGCAAATACTTATAAACTATTTTAAATAAAATAGTGCTTTTGCGCTTGTAACCGTAAAATTTATCGTCGTTAACGTTGTTTATCGCACAATACAAAACGAAATCCATAAGAGCGGGAACAACCGGCTCGCAATCTTCGGAAAGCAAAAAATCTTCTAGATGCGAATTGCCGAGCGGCGAATACTTAACGTAAATTTCGCCTACGATACCTACTTTTACCTTGGGTTTTGTAGATTTTTCGACCTTTTTAAAACTCTCGAACATCGCTTTATGAATTTTTTTATACTTTAAATATCCGCCGTTATCGAAAGCGTTTAACACCACTTTTAAAGCAGCGTCTCTCGCCTTTTCGCTATCGCCCGCGTTAAGTTCGTAAGGTTTACTTTGGTTATAAAGCGCCATAAGCGAATCGCCGTAAAAGATGCCGAAACCGAGTTTTAAAATCGTTTTTAATCCGACGGGAAAACCGCTGTCTTTTTCGAGCCCCGAAAAATTCAACGATATTACTGGCACTTTCGGAAATTCAGCCTTAATTGCCTTACGTATGAGCGGAATGTAATTGGACGCTCTGCATCCGCCGCCCGACTGAGTAATTAAAAGCGCGGTATGCTCCAAGTCGTATTTTCCGCTTTTTAAAGCGTCGATAAACTGCCCCGTAACGCAAAGCGCGGGATAACAGGTATCGTTATGAACGTGTTTTAACCCTTCGTCTATAACGGCACGGGTGTCGTTTCTTAAAAGTTCTATATCCCAACCGTCTTTTTTCAGTATCTCTACCAAAATACTAAAATGCACGGGCAACATATCGGGAATAAGAATTTTATGCGTTTTTTTCATACCGATATTAAACTTAGGATAATCGTCGGTAAAATCAACTATATTTTGAGTTTCTTTCATAATATTAACTGTTTTTCTTTTGTTCTTCTATTGCGGCAAGCATACTGCGCAATCTTATTTTTACAACGCCGAGATTATTAATTTCGTCTATTTTGATTTGAGTATACAATTTGCCGCGGCTTTACAAAATAGAACGCACTTCGTCGGTGGTAATAGCGTCGATACCGCAACCGAAAGACACGAGTTGCACCAAATTTACACCTTGATGTTTAGTTACGTATTCGGCGGCACGATACAGTCTTGCGTGATAAGTCCACTGATTTAAAACGTTGACCTTTACGAGTTCGCCTTTTTTAAACACACTGTCTTCCGAAAGCACAGCCATTCCGAGCGACGACAAAAGTTTTCCTATTCCGTGATTTATTTCGGGGTCGATATGATAAGGTCTGCCGGCAAGCACTATTATCTCTTTGCCTTCGCGCTCGGCTTTATAGATAATTTCGTTACCCTTTTCTTCTATATCGTTATAATATTCGTTAAGCCGTTTAAACCCTTCTTGCAAGCCCTTTACTATAAGCGACGTTCTTATTTTATACTTTTTAAGCGCCGATTTTAAAGTGCGAACAGTAGTTTTTCGCATATTTAAATCGATATACGGCATTATAAAATTATCGTCGTTCAATCTTTCGTTATTCGCTTTTAAAAGTTCGGGATAGTACGCAACGATAGGACAGTTATAATGGTTCGTAGAGTCTAATTCGTCGAGATTATAACTCTCGCAAGGGTAAAAAATAAAATCTACTCCTTTGTCTAAAAGGCTCTCTATATGTCCGTGAATTAATTTAGCAGGATAACACACCGTATCGCTCGCGACGGTATGCTGACCTTTAAAGTACAACTCGCGCGAAGATTTTTCGCTTAAAACGACCTCGAAGCCAAGAGTTTCGAAAAATCCTGTCCAAAGCGGAAGTTGTTCGTAAAACCCGAGTCCTACGGGAATACCTACCTTGCCGCGTTTTTTCGAGCCTTCGCCCGTTACGCTTTTTAAAAGCCTATCGTATTTATATCGATAAATATCCAATTCGTCGGAATGCGGTTTAAGCCCTGCGCCCTTTTCGCATTTATTGCCCGAAATAAACTTTCTGCCGTCCGAAAAACTTATAACGTTTACGTTGCAATGCGAAGTACATCCGCCGCAAATACGGCTTTTTGCAAGATAAGAAAAATTTAAAAGTTCGCTTTCGGATATTATACTGCTTGCGCCCTTAACGTTTTCTTTTGCGTACAAAGCCGCCCCGAACGCGCCCATAAGCCCCGCTATTCCGGGGCGAACCACGTTTTTACCCGTTTCTTTTTCGAACGAACGCAAAACCGCGTCGTTTAAAAACGTACCGCCCTGAACGAGAATATGTTCGCCGAGTTCGTCCGGCGTTTTCGCTCTTATAACCTTATAAATCGCATTTTTTACGATTGACATAGAAAGTCCGGCGGAAATATCTTCTATGCTCGCACCTTCTTTTTGCGCCTGTTTTACGGAACTGTTCATAAATACGGTACAACGCGAACCGAGTTCTACGGGTTTTTTGGCAAACAGTCCGAGTTTCGAAAACTCGTCTATTTCCATACCCATCGCTTTTGCGAACGTTTGTATAAACGAACCGCAACCGGAAGAGCACGCCTCGTTCAACATAATGCCGTCGATTGCGCGATTTTTAATTTTAAAACATTTTATGTCTTGTCCGCCTATATCGATGATAAAATCGACGTTAGGATTAAAATGCACCGCTGCTTTAAAATGCGCAACCGTTTCGACTATGCCGAAATCGGCTTTTAACGCGGCTTTAATCATATCTTCGCCGTAGCCCGTTACGGCAGAGCCCGCAATAGTTATGCGCCCTTCGGATAAAGAGTAAATTTCTTTTAACCTTTCTAAAACTATATCTAAAGGTTGTCCGTTATTCGACTGATAATGCGAATATAAAATTTTACAATCGGGCGTTATGAGTATAAGTTTAGTTGTTGTGGAACCGCTGTCTATACCTAAATACGCGTCCCCCTTATACGTCTTAATGTCGGCAAACTGCAAATCGCTCTTTTTATGACGAGCAACAAATTCTTCGTATTCTTTTTTGTCGGCAAAAAGCGGCTCGCCGACTACTATTTCGTCGCTTATTTTTACGTTTGCGATTTTTGAAACGGCGTCGTCGATATTAACAGCGTCTACGTTGTTAGAATAAAGCGCCGCGCCTATCGACATAAAGCAAGGTGCGTTGTCGGGGAAAACGGCGTGTTCTGAATCTAATTTTAACGTATCTACAAACGCTTTTCTCAGTCCCTTTATAAAATAGAGCGGTCCGCCGAGAAAGAGTACTTTACCCTTTATTCTTCTGCCTTGGGCAAGCCCCGAAACCGTTTGATCTACAACCGCCTGAAAAATCGACGCGGCGATATCTTCTTTTTTAGCGCCCTGATTTAAAAGCGGCTGAATATCCGACTTTGCAAAAACACCGCAACGCGACGCGATAGGATAAACCTTTTCAGCCGAAAGAGAAAGTTTGTCCATTTCGTCTACGCCGATATTCAAAAGCGTTGCCATTTGGTCGATAAAAGCCCCCGTGCCGCCCGCGCAACTTCCGTTCATACGCTGCTCGGTGCCGCCGGTTATAAATATGATTTTAGCGTCTTCGCCGCCGAGTTCTACCGCAGCGTCGGCATCGGGATAGTACTTTCTTATAGCGGTAAACGCCGCCTGAACTTCTTGCACGAACGAAATACCGCTGCGTTGAGCAAGCCCTAACCCCGCAGAACCGGTTATACTTATTTTAAATTCGCCGCCTATTTCGTTTTTTACGGCGTTAAGACGCGCAAGCACGCACTCTTTTACCTTAGAATAATGACGTTCGTAACTCGTATATAAAATTTTAAGGTCTTCGTCTAAAACCGCCACTTTTACTGTGGTCGAACCGACGTCGATGCCCATCAACTTTGCCATAATAATGTTCCCTGTTAAAAAATCGACGAATATAAGCCGAATAAATATATTTTTTTACTATTGGCGTTTATTATATCACAAATGCGTGAAAAATTCAATAATTTAAAATAAAATTGCAACGGCATTATGTGATAATTATGAAAAAAATACCAGTTTTTTAAAAACAAACTCTTTTTCGTTACTAAAAAATTCAGCGGAGCGGCGATTAACTATCGCCGCTCCGCTGAATTTTTATTCTTTTTTTATTTTTTCGTATTTAAGTTTGGTCGCGTTGCCGCCGCGTATATGTCGTTCTTTTAAATTTTTATCGAGCACTTCTCTTACTTTGCAATACAAATCGAAATCTATTTCTTGCAAGCGCTCGGAAACGTCTTTATGTACGGTAGACTTACTCGTTCCGAATTTATCGGCGCAATCACGCACCGTTGCTCCCGTTTCTAAAATATATTCCGCACACGTAAGCGCACGCTTAATCATATAATCCCACAAAACGCCACCCCCGAAAATCAGCGATGGTAAATTATATGTAGAATTTAGTCGTATTATGACAAAACGCGTTAACGCGAATTTTTAATAAAAATACTCAAACAGAAAATAAAGCCCTATTAAAACGCCTATGCAAACGGCAACCAAACCGCTTACTTTTAACGGGGACACGGGAGATTTTCCCGTTACTTTTCCATTAAATCCGTTCACGAAAAAATTATAAACTTTTTTTCGCCAATTGCAATTCCCCACGTAAATAGGCAAAAGCACGTACTTATAAGTAACGTTTCTGTGTTCGGTTTTTGCGTTATATGTAGAAACGACGTCGTAATGATATTGGCTTAAAACGGCATTGCGGATTAAATTATCCATAACGCTTTGCGCTTCTTGCCAACACGCGTTACCGCTCTTTTGATATTGAGTTGCTGTGTAGCCGCTTAAATACTCTTTACTGTATTCGCGGCTGTCGTTGGTATTGAACGGTTGCATCTTGTTTAAAGATTTTTGGTCTATATTGCCCGATGCCTGAATTAAAATATCGTCGTGCGACATCGTATAATGTCCGCTAACGTTAAAATATCTTATTCTTCGTTCGCTTACCGTTTTTCCGTTTCTCGTACGAGTTACGTAATAATATTCGCCGAGAGTTGCCCTATAATCCGTTTCGGTTACGGCGTCGAATGTAAAAGCGGGCGAATACACCCCTTCTAATTTTTCGGGTTTTGCACACTTTCTAAACCTGCGCGGTGCGAAAACACGCTTTCGTATCCATTTTTTGACGTTTGCACTCGCCGCGTCTTTTCCTATTACAAACGGAACTACGGCATTAGGTTTAAGCCCCGGAAGTTCGTCAGTGGCTACAATATTACTTGCTCCGCAAAAAGGACAGGTTTTCGCTATTTCGTTTTTATCGAGTATTTCGCGTGCGCCGCAAGTTTTGCACACGAACACGTGCGATTCGTCGCCCCAAGTGTTATAATCGTCGACTAACGCGTTTATAATGTCTTGCTCGGAACTTTGTCTGCTTATAATATCTTTTTCCGTTCCGCAATGATTACAATAAAGTTTTTGTTTTTCGGAAGAAAAAATCATATTCGCGCCGCACGAAGGGCATTTCGTAACGGTAGTATCGTTTACGATATCGCCGTTTTCGCGCACGGGAATATATCGTTTATCGTCGATAAAAACGTTTGCTTGCGTTGCCGCCGTTTCCGATTGATTTTTTTTCTCGTTTTGCGGCTCGTCGAATAAATCGAGATTGTCGTTATCGTACATATTCTCACCTTTTGCTCATATTCACTAATTTATTACTATAAGCGAAAAATCAATTATTTTAAATTATATATCACTATCGTAATTTTGTCAATACACGAACTGAATTTTTCGATAATTACCTATAAACGATTTAACGTTCGGCAACGTTAAAATAATAAATCACGTTTTAAAAACCAACTAAAAAAGCGGGAATAGCCCCGCTTTTTAATATAGTTATTTTTCCGATAAAAATTCGTTTAAAAGTTTCTCGCCCTTTTCGATATATTCGCTCGCCTGAGTTTTTGTAATGATCTCGTCGTCTTCAAGCGATTGAATATACGTTTTTTTAGCGCATTCGCCCAATTTATTGCGTTTATCTCCGCGAATTCTACTCAAAAAATAGGCAAAAAAGAAAGAAACGTCTTTAAAAAGCGAACGAGTTTCTACGTAATCGGCATCTTCTTCGAATAAATCGGAATAAGTTAACCCTTCGCCGCCGAATCGCTCCAACGAAGAAATAAGCCCCGCTCTTACCGAAAAACGCACGCAGGCGTCCTCTTTCATCGCCGCAAAATCTGAAAGGTTTAGAGGGATAGGACCTACGATAGACAATCTTCCTGCAAACACGTCGAAAAGCCTTGGATAATAAGCAATTTTGGTTGCAATTAAAAACTTGCCGAGTTTTGTAACTTTGCCGTCAGAGTTTGTAGTTGCGAATCGTGTTTTAAACTTTATTTTTTGTTTTTTACCGATAAAATATTGCTTTACGAACAGTTTTTCGTAAGTATTTGTTTTTTTATTGTAAATTGCCTGCACGGCAAACAATACGATAAAAAAAGGAAAAAACACCGCAAGAGCAATCAACGATAATAAAATATCGAGAATACGCTTTGCGCAAAAACGATAATTAAGTGTAATGATAAGCGTAAGTACCGCAATATCTACTACTATAAATAACGCAATCGCCCACGGCTCGTTAAAAAACGAAGGGCTTAAAATTTGTAACATATTCTCTTCTTCCCGTATTTACGCCTATATAAAACGTAATGCAATATATTCGATAAATTATTGTACCACACGGACAATAATTATACAAGCAATTTTTTTAAATTATTTTTTCGTTTTAAAAATTTTTATCCGTTAAACTTTTATTTTTTGTTTTAATCGGCATAATCGTCGTCCGCTTCGAAATTTTCGAACACGGTTTTAAAAGTTTCGATTATTTGCTCTATTTTACAAAGCACGCGCTCTTTTCCGTTTCTGTCGACCGAAGACACGGCGATAACGTTATCTTCGCCCGTTTTAAGCGTTGCCGCTACCTTTCGCGTTCCGTCTTTTATACGTGTTTTGGCAAGTTTATCGCTCTTTGTCGCAATTACGGTAAACGGAATTTGATTATAGTATAAATAGTCTATCATCGTCATATCGTCGCGCGTGGGCTCGTGGCGAATGTCGGCAAGAGCAAAAACGTGAGCGATACTTTGTTTATTCTCAAAAAACGAATCGAGCATTTTAGCCCATTTTTGTTTTTCGGCTAAAGATACTCTCGCAAAGCCGTACCCCGGTAAATCGGCTAAAATAAATTCGCCGAAATCGAAATAGTTAACAAGCCGCGTTCGACCGGGCTCTGCCGAAGTTCTCGCGAGTTTATTTTTATTGGCGAGCATATTTATAAACGAACTTTTACCCACATTCGACTTTCCGCAAACGGCGATTATAGGCTTGTCCGATTTAATAAAACCTTTTTTATCGGCGGCAGAAGTTAAAAATTTTGCGTCTTTTATAGTAATCATAATCCGACAATAGCGTTCGAAAATACCGTATCGACGTCGGAAACGACGATAAAATTAATATCGTTTCTTACGCTTTCGGGAATTTCTTGAACGTCCTTTTGATTTTCTTTGGGAATAATTACGTTTTTAATACCTTGGCGATGCGCAGCAAGCGCCTTTTCTTTAAGTCCGCCTATCGGCAAAACCTTGCCCCTTAAAGTAATTTCGCCGGTCATCGCAACGTCTTTTCTAACGGGTTTATCGGTAAACGCCGAAAGAATTGCCGTTGCCATAGTAATACCCGCGCTCGGTCCGTCTTTCGGAGTAGCACCTTCGGGTACGTGAACGTGAATATCGTAATTCGAAAAGGCGTCGGACGAAATTTTGTATTTTTCGGCGTGAGCGCGTATAAAACTTATAGCGGCGCGAGCGCTCTCTTTCATAACGTCGCCCAATTTACCGGTAAGTTGAATTTCTCCTTTTCCCGACATTTTCGAAACTTCTATAGTAAGCGTAGTTCCGCCGACGCTCGTCCAAGCAAGCCCCGTAGCCGCGCCTACTTCGTTGTCTTCGAACTTTTTGGAGTCGGTAATATAACGCTTTGCGCCGAGCAATTCTTCTACCCTTTCAGACGTTATGAGTTGCTTGCCTATTTCACGATTTTCTGCATACGCCACCGCGATTTTACGACACAACGAACCTATTTTACGTTCTAAATTACGTACGCCCGCTTCCATCGTGTAATTTTCTATAACGGTTATTATAGCATTTTCGTCCATCTCGAAAATATCGCTCGTCAAACCGTTTTCGGCTATCTTTTTGGGGATTAAATAACGCTTTGCTATCTCTTTTTTCTCATCTAAAGTATAGCCGCTTATTTCTATCAATTCCATTCTGTCTAAAAGCGGCGCAGGTATGGTATCGACGCTGTTTGCCGTAGTTATAAACAAAACTTTCGATAAATCGTACGGAACTTCTAAAAACCTGTCGCGAAAAGTAGAGTTTTGTTCGGGGTCTAAAACTTCTAAAAGCGCGCTCGCGGGGTCGCCGCGCATATCGCTCGAAATTTTATCTATTTCGTCTAAAAGAAAAACGGGATTTACGCTACCTACCGTTTTCATCGCGTAAATAATTCTTCCGGGCATCGCGCCGATATAAGTACGACGATGTCCTCTTATTTCAGCCTCGTCTTTCACGCCGCCTAAACTCATACGCACGAATTTTCTACCCAAAGCGCGAGCGATAGAACGCGCAATCGAAGTTTTACCCACTCCGGGAGGTCCTACAAAGCACAAAATAGGCGCATTCATACTCTTGGTAAGTTGTAAAACGGCAAGATATTCCGTTATGCGATTTTTTACTTTTTCTAACCCGTAATGGTCCTCGTCGAGTATATTTTTCGCTTGGGTTAAATTTTCGGTATCAGTTGTAGATTCCGTCCAAGGAACGTCGCACAGCCAATCGAGATAAGAACGAATTACCGTGTATTCGGGCGACGACGACGGCATTTTATCCATACGTGCCAACTCTTTTAACGCCTTTTCTTCTATACCTTGCGGCATTTTCTTTTCTTTAATAGCCTTTTCGAGCATATCTCTTTCGCTTTCGTTATCGCCGAGTTCTGTATGAATAGCCTTTAACTGTTCGCGCAAAAAATATTCTTTTTGACTTTTATCTATACTCTGACGCACCATAGACGCGATTTTCTTTTCGAGTTTCGCAATCTCCAACTCCTCGTTAAGACAGTGTTCGAAAAGTTTTAATCTTTCGACTACGTTAACCGTTTCTAAAAGTTGTTGTTTTATATCGTTTTTTAAATGAATATAATTTAACGCGGTGTTTATATATGCGTCGGGCTCCGAAATTTTTTCAAGCGCGGATATCGCGTCTTTAGGAAAACGCGAATCGCTTTGAATATCTTTCATTATATCTTGAGCGGTTCTAAAATACGCTTCTTCTAAAATCTCGTCGCCGTGAACAGACTTTATTTCCGAAACGAGCGCGTAAAAACAACCGTCTTCTTCGTAAACAGATTCGGCTTTGGCGCGATAAACGCCTTCTACGTTCACTCTTACGTTATTCGAAACGAGTTTAGCAATCTGCTTTACTTTGACTACCGTACCCACGGTGTAAACGTCGTCGGGGGTAATATCGTCTTTTTGTATATCGCGTTGAGCGCAAACGAACAGCGTCATATCGTGCCGTTCGGCAGCGCGCGATACCGCGTTGAGCGAAATAACCCTGCCTACGTCAAAACTGTTTACGGTATCGGGAAATATAACCTTTCCCCTAAGCGCCACCATAGGAAATACGCTCTTGGTTTTTGTTTTTGCCATATCTATATCCTTTTTAATCCGTTACATTAATTTATGCGGTCAGAGAAAAACTCCGTTTGCAAAATGTTAAGCGTCAAATGGATTTTTCTAAAACTCACGGAAAATTCTTTATTTCTTTTAAAGAATTTTCGTGAACATATATATAAGTATATCACAAATTTATTGGTTTTACAAGTTTTAACCGTCAAATAAACAAAAAGGCTCGGTCGTGTTGAAATAAACGCCGAAGTCAAACTTTATGGCGCATATTCAATACCTTATTCCGAGCCGTTTTTAACAAATGTTTAATTTTTGTTCGAAATATACTCGTCTATCGCCTCGGCAGCGGTTTTGCCCGCACCCATAGCAAGAATAACTGTAGCTGCGCCCGTTACGGCGGCGCCGCCGGCAAATACGCCTTTTCTTGAAGTTTGCCCCTTTTCGTCGGCAA
>CAYTNZ010000020.1:0-4226 GCA_964439285.1 uncultured Clostridia bacterium
GCGGTATTTATAGCAATAGGTCAAGTACCCGACAACAAAGCGTTCGAAAACGTTGTCGATTTAGACGATTCGGGCTATATTATAGCCGACGAAACATGCAAAACGAAAACGGAAGGCTTGTTCGTTGCCGGAGATTGCAGAACGAAAGCGGTACGACAGGTTTCTACCGCGATAAGCGACGGCGCGATTGCCGCCACAAACGCGTCTTTGTATTTAGAAAATTTGTAACAAACACGTATTACACGCAAGCATATATTGAATAATAACGTTTTTACGGCGCGGCAATTTGCCGCGCCGTTATAAAATTTTTTACTTGAAATATTATCACGCTATTAAAAGCGGCGTTATTTTAGTCAAATAAATACACGACGTAAACCGTGCGGTAATTTTTACCGCACGGTTTTAAATATAGAAAAAGCGCCGCTTGCTTATGCAAAACGGCACTATAAAGTGCTTTTTCGCTAAGCTGCGACACTAATTTAACAACGCTTTCAACGAAAAAAAATTGTTACGCGAAAAGAGTACACTTTACCCATAGTATACTTTCGTTGAAATTAAAAAAATTATTAAATTAGGTCGCAAACTTATTGTAACACAAAAAAACTTTATTTGTCAAACAATTAAACGAATAAACAAAAAACAACGCAAAGGCTTACCTTTGCGTTGTTTTTTATATTACTCGTAATCGACTACGTTTACCCAGTTTTCTAAAAACTCTTTTTCTTCGGGGATTGCTTTTATCGTTTGGCTTGCCGCAACTATCGGCAATGCCTTTTGTATCAACAATTTCGAAATTCCCGTTTTTTCGGTGAAAAGTTTAAGATATTCTTCGGCAATATCGTCTTGTTTTTTAAGTTTAAACAAAAGATACGTTCTCGCTGCGTCGCAACGTGCGTTGCCTTGGGTTGCGTGCGCCCAGTCGATAATAAATTTTCTGCCGTCGGGCGATACTATAACGTTTTCGGGGTTAAAATCGCCGTGTAAAAGTTTATCGTGCTTAGGAAGCGAATCAAGCAAAATATGCAAGTCGTAACGGGTGGTTTTATCGAACTTCGTTCCCGATATTTTGCGATGCATTTTATCTTTTAAAGGCGATAAAAGCGGTACTTTTTGCGCAAGAACTTCTACCTGCAAATCGACGAACTCGTTTAAAAGTTCGTGCACCTTTTCGGGATTTTCGTCCATAAGTTCTTGCATGGTTTTCCCTTCTACGAAATCGAGAATTATAGCCCATTGCCCGTTTACCTTGGTAACTTCGTGAATTGCGGGAACGTTTAACGAAGTGCCTTCTTCTACCCTTGCGGTATTTAACGCTTCGTTTAAAACGTCTGACTTGGGATACTCGTCGCTAAAAAGTTTAACGAGCGTTTTACCTTCTCTGTATATTGTTTTTTTATCGGTTTTTCGAATAATTTCAGCCATCTTTTTCACTCTCCTTATTTACCGTAATAGCATTTAAGATACATTTCTTTTATTTCCGAAATCAACGGATAGCGAGGATTAGCACCTGTGCACTGGTCGTCGAACGCCTGTTCGCACATCTCGTCTAACTTTTCGAGAAAATATTTTTCGTCAACGCCGTAATCTTTAATGGTCTTTTTTATGCCTACACGCTCTTTAAGCGTTTCGATTGCCTTGATTAAATTTTTAACCTTGTCGTCATCGGTTTTTCCGCCGAGATTTAAAAAATCGGCGATTTGCGCGTATCTTTCTTTTGTATGCGGATGAGTATATTGCGGGAACGTACCCATCTTTGTAGGCGTTTCGCTGCTGTTAAAGCGAATAACTTCGGAAATTAGCAAAGCGTTTGCAATGCCGTGCGGCAAATGATGGAACGAGCCGAGTTTATGTGCCATAGAATGACACACCCCCAAAAACGCGTTTGCGAACGCTATGCCTGCCATGGTAGATGCGTTTGCCATTTGTTCGCGAGCGACGGGGTCATTTGCGCCGTTTTCGTACGCTCTCGGCAAATATTCGAATATAAGTTTGGTTGCTACCAACGCTTGTCCGTCGGTGTAAGGCGACGCCATTATCGAAGCGTATGCTTCCAACGCGTGCGTGAGCGCGTCGATACCGCTTGCCGAAGTTAATCCCTTAGGCATATTCATCATAAAATCGGCGTCGATTATAGCCATATCGGGCATAAGTTCGTAGTCCGCCAAAGGATATTTAACGCCCGTGGTTTCGTCGGTTATAACGGCGAACGGGGTAACTTCGGAACCCGTTCCCGAAGACGTGGGAATTGCTATAAAATATGCCTTTTCGCCCATTTTAGGGAAAGGATACACACGTTTTCTTATATCCATAAAGCGCATTGCCATATCCATAAAATCCACTTCGGGATGTTCGTACAAAACCCACATTATTTTAGCCGCGTCCATCGCAGAGCCGCCGCCGAGCGCGATAATTACGTCGGGCTGAAACTCCGACATAATCTTTGCGCCTTCTTTAGCGCAAGCAAGGTTAGGGTCGGGCGCAACATTATAAAAACAAGTATGGCGAATGCCCATTTCGTCTAATTTATCGGTTATAGGTTTAATATAGTTGTTATTGTAAAGGAAAGAGTCGGTTACGATAAACGCTTTCTTTTTATTCATTACGTTTTTAAGTTCGTCAAGCGCTACGGCAAGACAGCCTTTTTTATGATAAACCTTTTCGGGCAAACGAAGCCACAACATATTTTCTCTCCTTCTCGCAACTGTTTTTACGTTTAACAAATGTTTTACTCCTACGTTTTCAGAAACGGAATTACCGCCCCAAGAACCGCAACCGAGCGTGAGCGACGGTGATATTTTAAAGTTGTACAAATCGCCTATCGCGCCCTGAGAAGAAGGCGTGTTTACGAGCATACGGCAAGTTTTCATTGCCGATTGCCATTTTTTAAGTTTTTCGCCTTGGGTTATTTCGTTTATATAAACAGACGAAGTATGCCCGTATCCGCCGTCGGCAATAAGTCGCTCCGCTTTTTTAATAGCGTCGTCGAAATCTTTCGCTTTATAAAGCGCGAGCACGGGCGAAAGTTTTTCGTGCGCGAACGCTTCTTCGAGTTCTACGCTCTCTACTTCGCCGATTAGTATTTTAGTATTTTCGGGAACGGTAAAACCGCTGATTTCGGCAATTTTAGCCGCTCTTTGCCCTACTATTTTAGCGTTAAGCGCACCGTTTATTATAATGGTAGAACGTACTTTGTCTTTTTCTTCGTCGTTTAAAACGTAGCAACCGCGTTTTATAAATTCCGCTTTTACGTTATCGTATACTCTATCGAGCGCGATAACAGACTGTTCGGACGCGCAGATAAGTCCGTTATCGAAAGTTTTTGAATGAATAATAGAATTTACCGCAACCGTAATATCGGCGGTATCGTCTATTATCGCGGGCGTATTGCCTGCACCTACACCGAGCGCGGGTTTTCCGGACGAATAAGCGCTTCGTACCATTCCCGGACCGCCCGTAGCCAAAATAATATCGGCGGTTTTCATAAGCGTGTTGGTCATTTCGAGCGACGGAACGTCAATCCAGCCTACGATATTTTCGGGCGCGCCCGCTTTTACCGCCGCGTCTAAAATAACTTTTGCCGCGGTTACGGTACTTTCTTTTGCTCTCGGGTGCGGACTTATTATAATTCCGTTACGAGTTTTAAGGCATAAAAGCGTTTTAAAAATTGCCGTCGACGTAGGGTTGGTCGTAGGAATAACCGCCGCAACGACGCCTATCGGCTCGGCTATTTTAGTTATGCCGAAAGCAGCGTCTTCTTCGATTACGCCGCACGTTTTAACGTTTTTATAAGCGTTATACACGTACTCGGCGGCATAATGATTTTTAATCACTTTGTCTTCTACGATGCCCATACCCGTTTCTTCCACCGCCTTTTTAGCGAGCGGAATACGCATATTGTTAGCGGCAAGCGCCGCCGCGGTAAAAATTTTGTCTACTTGTTCTTGCGAATAAGTGGCAAAAATTTTTTGCGCGTTTTTCACCTGTTCGATTTTGGCAAGCAACGCCTCTACCGAATCTACAACTTTGTTTTCCATACAATATACTCCTGTAAAATTATTGACTGTTTAATATATCCTTGCTACTCTTATTACTCTTACTACTCTTATTACTCTTACTACTCTTACTTCTCTTTTTCTATTTGTCCTACCGTTTTCGTTGCGTTTTAAAAAAACTAAAAATTACAAAATTTGTTCTAATCTTTTCGACAATATCGCAAGCGACGCAGC
>CAYTNZ010000020.1:4326-10066 GCA_964439285.1 uncultured Clostridia bacterium
CTAAAAATTACAAAATTTGTTCTAATCTTTTCGACAATATCGCAAGCGACGCAGCCATATCTTCGTTTTTAATGGCAACCGTTTCGGGTAAATTTAAATGCGTAGGCGCAAAATTCCAAATAGCGCGAACACCGCCTTGTATAAGTTTTTCGGCAACGCTTTGAGCAGCCGCCTTGGGCACGCAAATAATGCCTATTTTTACGTTGCTTTCTTGCACCTTTTCGGCTATTTCGTCGGCATCGTATACGGTAACAGAATTTATTTTTTTACCTACAAGCGACTTATTCGAATCGAACGCCATTACTATGTTCAAACCGTAATTTTTAAAACCGCCGTAACCTAAAAGAGCCGAACCCAATCCGCCCGCGCCTACTATTACGGCGTCGGTGGTGTTATCGTAGCCTAAAAAACTGTTTATGTCTTCTATTAATTCAGAAACGACGAACCCTAACTTAGGCTTGCCCGCAACCGAAGACACGAGCGCTAAATCTTTTCTTACTTGCACCGCGTTTAATTTAAGCCCTTCGGCAACCGCGGTCGACGATACGTTTATTACGCCGTTTGACTGTTGCTCTTTTAAATACCTTAAATAGCGAGGCAATCTTAAAAGAGTTGCTTTCGATGCCGATTTTACCTGATTGTTCATGTTTATCCCATTTTTTATTAACTAATTTTTTATTTTTAAATCGAATTGTTACCCACTTTATTTAAAAATACTTAATCGATATTTTTTTATCGATAAAATAATATCAAATACATCGCAAAAAGTCAACGAAAAACCGCGTCGAGTTTAAACGATACGATTATTGTTAATTTTAAACATTTTTTAACGTTTTTAATCAACGCGCTTTTAAACGTCTTTTTATAACGCGTATAAATAACGTGCTTTTTAAAATTTCGGCGAAAATATCGCAACCTTATATTTAAAAAAACAAAAAAACGAGCCCGAAATTAATCGAACTCGCAAAATTTTTTGTTTTTATTTAAATATTAATTTTTAAAATCTTCTAAAATAGACTCTAACAATTCGTTTTCGGAACGTAAATTTGCCGCTTCTTTACCTTCGGCGGTAGATAAGTTACTCTCGTTTTTATGGTACGCCATACGCGCGCTATTAAAATTACGAGTGAAAACAAGCGTTACGAACGCAAAAATTACAGCCGCAACGTCAACGATGATAGCCGGCACGAGAATTTGAATTCCCGACACGGTATTTACGAGCGACGTTAAAACGATACCGGCAATTAACACCGCTATACACAAAATCAGCGAAATTACAAGCGGACGTTTTTTGTTTTTAAGATTTTCTGCAAGTCCGTCTTTTCTCGACGCTCTGTAATCTTCGTCGATTTTTTCAAGTTCTTCCGCTTTGTTCGCGTTTTGAGAAATTTTTGCAGAAAGTTTTTCGCCGTAACGCTCAACAAGTTCTGCTCGGCCTTCTTTGCCTGCGCGTTCGATTGCTCTGTTATATGCGTTTTGGCAATCGTAAATGCCGCCGAACTCGGTTAAATCGTTAGTTTGAACGCGAACGATACCGAACCAAGCGCGCCAATTTCCGCCGTGAGCGGCAACGCTGTCGAGATATTTTTCACCTGCGCCTTCTAAATCGCCCGATTCGAAAAGTTCTTCCGCTTCTTTAAAAATTTTGTCTGCTTTTTCTTTTTTTTCGGCTTGGTACTGTTCGTACAATTCGTTGCGTTCGGCAAGTTCTTCGTCGGAAAGACCGACGTTGTCGTCTTCTTCTTTAAACTCTTTAAAATCGGGAACGTCGAGCACTATTTCGTCGCCGGTATCTTCGCCGTCAGGTAAAACGTCGCCCGATTTTTTTAATTTAATCTTGCCGTCGTCGTCAAGTTGCATATTTCTTTCTTCCATAAAACACCTGCTTTTTTACTTTATTTTTTCGGCTAACCGCAATTTTTCGCAGCCGCCTAATTTTTAAACATTTTTCTTTCTTCTTCCGTCAAATAATACGGGTTTTGAATTTTTTTCTTTGCGGTAGGCACTACGGTGTGCACGACACGCGTTTTAAACTTGCCTTTGTAGCGACTTTTTGCCCAACGGCATAATTCTTCGGTTTCGAAAAGCGCGAATACGGCACTTCCCGAACCCGTAACCGCATACGCCGACGGAGAAAACTCGGCGGCTTCGAAAAGCGCGCGTTCTACGTTTTTATCAAGTGCGCTCGAAGGCTTTGAAAGCGCGTTGTAAACGCCGCTCGCAACGAGCGAAAAATCGCCCGTAACAAGTCCCGTTGCGCAAATTTCGCTATCTCGCCTTGCAAAAGCGTCGGGATTTTCGTCGTATTTTTTATAACACTCGCCGCTCGAAACTTGGCTGTCGGGTATAATCAAAAGCATATGATAACGCTCTTTTACGGGTAACGGAAAAATATTTTCGCCCCTTCCCGTAACTCTTGCAAAACCGCCGCTAAGCATATACGCAGCGTCGCTGCTAAGCGATATTGCAAGCGATTTCAATGCCGATTTATCGGTTATTTTATAAATTTTAGCCATTGCGTTTATGACGCCCGCAACGTCGGCAGACGAGCCGCCGAGCCCTGCACCCATAGGAATATCTTTATAAATTTCGATATCCGCGCCCTTCGTTTTAAAAGTTTTTACAAACGCCTCGCCCGCTTTTACCGCGTTGTTTTTTTCGGGCGGAATACTTTCGCTGCCGAGCCCGTGCATATACACGTTGATAAGGTTGTCTTTTCGCGGTTTGGCGAGTATCGTATCGTAAATATCTACCGAACAAAAAACGCTGTCTAATAAATGATATCCGTCTTTTACGCCGTTTATATCGAGCGAAAGATTTATTTTTGCATAACTTTTAACTTTTTTGGCAAGCATTTTTTCGCTCCTTATTTTACTTTAAATTATTATAAAAACCATTATATCGTTTACAAACGTTAAACGTCGTTTTCGCAAAATCGCATAAATTACGCGCGTTTAAAAAACATTTTAACTCTTACGTTTTTTAGACGCAACGAACGCTTTAAAATCGTTCGACATACCCTTTTCGAATTTATTTTTATCTATAATTATTACCTGTACTTTACTTATATACACAAACAAAAATTCTTTATAATCGGCAACCTTAACTATGTTTGCTACGGGGTAAGACGATTTAGCAACTTCTGCACCGCCTTTTATAACGCTTTCGTAAATAGTAGTATCGTCTACCGACACTACAAAATCGCATCCGTAATAAGCGTTGTTTTTTATAACCGATTTTCTTAACGATTTTTTCAAAAAAACGTGCAACAACGGAGAAAGAACAGCGGCTACGACCAACATTACTATTCCGAAAATAATATCGCCGTCTAAAAATCCGTCGCATACGCTCATTACGATACAAACGGCAAAAAATACGATAAAAAACACTGCCGACAACGAACGCGACTGATAATCGGCAAGGGCAAAACTCTCTCGCTCGCCAAAACGACTTTTAATAGAAAACAGTATTTCGCCTTGACTACGTTCGCTATCGTCGGTTTTTAATTTGGCATTATTTTCTTCTATGCCGTTATCGGCAGAGTTTTCTTGCATATTCTCTCTCCTTATTAAAAACGTTAAAATTATTATATCATAGAATTTTACACAATTCAAGCATTTTGTTTAATTACTCTAAAAAACCGCCTTGGCGCGCATTTTTTGCCAAAGCGGTTAAAATTTTACGGTTTTTACTTTCGTTTTGCTCTTTTTCAATAAAAAGAAAGTTACGATTCTTTTCTTCTGTAAATTATAATTCTTTCGGGTTGTTTTAAGGGATATTCGAGTTCGGAATTATATTTACTCACTTCTTCGGGCGATTTTTTTAGTTTTTTGGCAACCTCCCAAAGTCCGTCGCCTTTATCGGCGACGTAAACGCTTATCGCGCTATCGTTTTCGGGTATTTCTATGCCTTCCGTAACGCTCGAAACGTACGAATAAGTTTTTAGCGAATACACGCTTATAAATAATTTTAGCGTTGCGTCTACTTCTAATTCGCCTTCTTGCTTTTGTCTTGCGTAAATACCGCACACGATACCCGATATTTTAACAAAGTCGCCTTTTAGCGCTTTTTCGCATTTTACGGGAAAAGCAAACGGTAAACTTACCTGCGCGCTCGACGGCAAATTATCTTTATCGGTAAAAAGCACGGTTGCCGACAGCACGCCTTCGGCAGTAATTACGCCGTTTTCGCTCGTTACGGCGGTAATTTCAAGGCAAGGCGCGGTAACCGCCTGCATATTGCAAGAAAAGTCTACCTGACCGTTTAAAGCGCTCGTTCCCGACACTTTTTCGTTAGTCGCAAATGAAATTATCGGTTCGCCGAAAGTAAGATTTTTACGCTCGATTTCGCACTCGGTTAAAGGCGAAAACGCATCTTCGGTCAAACTAACGTTTTTAGATGCGAACACCTTGCCGCAAAGTTCTATTTCTACCGTCGCCACTATGGCGCATTTGTTTTTGTCTTCGTCGCAATTTGCCGAAATATTTACCGAACGCACGACGGCTACAACGTCGGCACTGTCTCCGCTTTTTGCATCTGTTACGGGAATTTCCGCTTTAAAGGGAATAAGCCGTTCAAACGAAACGAGTTCTTTTTCTCCCGCGCGTTTTGCCAAAATGCCGAGTTCTATTTCGCCCGAAACACCGACAGCGCCTTCGCTTACCGTTATTTTGTTTACGTACGCACTTTCGCAATGAGAAAGAACGTCGCCGAGATATTCCGTTTCGAATTCTTCTTCTATTTCGGCGTTCTCCTTAAAAGTTCGTATACGCCGCACGGGAACGTCTAAGCCCTTTATTACAAGTCCGTCGCCGCCTTGCAAGCAAGTAATTCGGCTTTCTAATATAAGTTTTGCACTCGCCGACACGATAGCCGACAAAACGACCGCTTTGCCATCGATACGTATTTCTATTTTTTCTACTTTTAAAAACGTTTCGCAAGAAAGCGCGGGCGCGGCGTCTTCCGAAATAATTTTATGCGAAAACTCGGCAGCGCGCTCGGCACCCGTTACCGCACCTTCTGCCGTTGCGGCAAGTACCGAAAAATAAATTTTGCCGCCGTAACGTATTTCGCCCGATAAAACTTCGCAAGACGTTTTTGATACCGTTGCGTTTACCGCTAAAATTTTATTTTCGGACCAATCGTTTAACCTGCATTCGACTATCGATTGCGTGGTTAATTGTTCTCCTAAAGAATTTATATCGTATTGTTCGAAATTTGCCGAAATTGCCATTTGTTTTGCTCCTATTTTTCGTTATAAGTATTGTATGAGCAAAATTTTTACCTTATGCAAAAGCGCAAAAAAATATTTTGTCGAATTTTATATTATACGAATATTTTTTTGAATGCCGACAATAATTTTTATATGATTAAACCTACAAAAAACATTAAAACAATTAAAGAAAATATACTTTCGTACTATAACACCGACGTTGACGTTAAAGTAAATTTAGGCAGAAACAAAATAGTGAAATTTTCGGGACGGCTTTCGGGCGTGTATCCTGCCCTTTTTACCGTTGCCCCGCACGATAAAAACTATCGCGGCAAAACCGCTTACTCGTACTCGGATATACTTTGCGGAACGGTTAAAATTAAAAAACACGAATAATCGTGTTTTTATATATTTACCGCCTGTTATAGAAAAAATTTTTTATTGCGCCATTTACGCCACAACTTTATCTTTTGAGTAAATATCCCCCCACTAAAGTGGGGGCTTTATTAAGCCCTAAAGGGCAATGAT
>CAYTNZ010000021.1:0-10049 GCA_964439285.1 uncultured Clostridia bacterium
GTTTATAGAGAAAAAGCAAGCGATAACCGCGGTAGAAACTTCTGAAGAAAATTCTGAAGAAAATTCTAAAGAAAATTCTGAAGAAAAAAGGTCGCCGCGTGCGGTTGCGTTCGAATATAACTATTCGATAAAAATAAGCATTGCGTTGTTTATAGCGTCGTTTTTGTTCGCAACCTTTTTAATAGTAGTGCTTACCGCTTTGCCTTCGTATCTTTCGTACGTAAGAATGTATGACGACGTAACGAACCCCAAACTCGGTTTGTTCGCGCTCGTCGGCAAAATGCTTAAAAATACTACGAACGTTTCGAATTACACTTCGTTTAACTTAGTAAACGCTTGCAACGCGTTTTCGTGGTTCATAGGTTTAAAGGGCGCAACGCTCTTTTCGGCAAGCGAAGGCTCGTCGTACTTGGCTTTAAACGTTCAAAACAACCTTTTAATGACATTAACGTCGCTTGTCGGCTTTATCTTTTCAACCGTTTACGTAATCGTATATTTTATTGCCGGCGGAAAGGATAACCCCGAATACAAAAAAAGTTTTAAAGTTATAGGAAATACTTATCTCGTATTGACGCTCGGCACGATTTTATCGGCTCTCGCAAGTGCCGTAATTCCTACGACGAGTATGATATACGCGATGACGTTTTTCGTGTTTTACACGGCGTATATACCGCTGTTTTGTTATATTTGCCATTCGCACGACAAATCAGAAAAAACTTTGCTTTTCAACAAGTTTGCGCTTAACAATACTTTAAAAGTAACGATTATAGTTATTGCCGTATGTTTGCTTTTGTTTGTAGCAAGTTTGCCTATGACTTTCGGCTTTAAAGTTCCGACGGAAGTTGCCAACGTATTGTTCGGTTGGACGTCTATATCGAACAACGGATTTTTCAGATAAAATCCTATCGAAATCAGCTTAAAAAAAGCGGTTTTTTGATTTTGAGTTTTTAACGTGTTAACGTTGTTGTTTTTTCGAAGGGGGAAATAGATATGCTTTCTAAAATAACTACTTTTACGCTGACGGGATTGACGGGCGTACCTATTGCGGTCGAAACGGATATAAACAACGGGCTTCCGGGGCTCGATTTGGTAGGGCTTGCCGACACCGCCGTTAAAGAATCGAAAGAGCGCGTGCGGTCTGCGATAAAAAACAGCGGAAAAAAGTTTCCCGATAAAAAAATGACGGTAAATCTCGCGCCTGCCGATATAAAAAAAGAGGGTTCGTATCTCGACCTTGCGATAGCGATAGGGCTTTTAAAAGCGAGCGAACAACTCGAAAACGTAAATACCGACGGCATAGTGTTTTGGGGTGAACTTGCTCTTGACGGCTCGTTGCGTTCTATAAACGGCGTTTTACCCCTTTTGATATCGGCAAAAGATTGCGGATACAAACAGTTTATATTACCCAAAGCCAACGCCGAAGAAGCGGCGTATATAGAGGGAACGAAAGTATATGCGGCAGAGTCGCTTTCAGAGGTTTTAGACCATCTTTGCGGCGTTTCGCCTATTTTGCCCGTAGAGCATAAAAAGTATAAAGTTATATACGAAAACGATAAGCAATATACCGATATGGCTTACGTAAAAGGTCAGGCGGCGGCAAAACGCGCGGTAGAAATTGCGGTTGCCGGTTCTCATAACATTCTGCTTATAGGACCGCCCGGAACGGGGAAAACGATGCTCGCAAGATGTTTGCCTTCTATTATGCCCGATATGAGTTTCGAAGAAGCGCTCGAAGTTACCAAAATTCATTCTGTCGCAGGGCTTTTGAACGGTAACGGACTGATAATAAAAAGACCTTTTAGAACTCCGCACCATACGGCAACTACCGTTTCTATTTGCGGCGGCGGAAATAAATTTATAAAACCCGGCGAAATAAGCCTTGCGCACAACGGCGTTTTGTTTTTAGACGAAATGCCCGAATATAATCGTTCTACGCTCGAATCGTTAAGGCAACCTTTAGAAGACGGCATAATTACGATAACTCGTGCGGGCGGCGCGGTAGAGTACCCTGCAAACTTTATGCTTTGCGCGAGTATGAATCCTTGCCCTTGCGGAAATTACGGCTCGTCTGAACAGGTTTGTACCTGTACGCCGGCGCAAATACATAAGTATCGCGCGAAAATAAGCGGACCGTTACTCGACAGAATAGATATTCAGGTAGAAGTGGACAGCGTCAATTACGACGATTTGGCAAACGACGGTAAAGAAGAAAGCAGTGCTCAGGTCAAAAAACGTGTAGAAGGCGCGCGTGAAATTCAGCGCGAACGCTTCAAAAACGTAAAAATATTTTCTAACGCGAGTATGGGCGAGCGCGAAATGCGCGAGTATTGCAAACTCGATAAAGATTGCGAAGAAATTTTAAAAACGGCGTTTCAAGCGTTAAAACTTTCTGCTCGCGCGCGTAGCCGAATAATTAAAGTGGCGCGCACGATTGCCGACCTTGACGGCGAAGAAAAAATTCAACCCAAACATATATTAGAAGCGGTGTCGTATCGTAAGTACGATAATTTTATGTAGCATTATGTCATATACGATAGAAGAAAAGTCGCTCGTGTGGCTCGATTGCGTTTTTAAAGCCGATTACGGCAAAAAGATGAAAATAATCGCGGCTTGTAAGAGCGCGAAAAACGCGTTTTTAAATTTCGAACGGTATAAAGCGGAAATAGTAAAAGTCGTAGGAGAAGATTTTTACGATAGAATGATTTCCGCTTATAAAAATATCGACAAAGTAATAAAACGATTTTCGGATAAAGAAATTGTTTTAATAACTTTTTATTCTAAAAATTATCCCGAGCAGTTAAAGGAGTTGTCCGAGCCGCCGCTCGTTCTGTATTGTAAAGGTAACGTAGAACTTTTAAACAATCGAAAACGTCTTGCGATAGTAGGTTCTCGAAGAACGTTGCCTAATATTTTAAAACTTACTCAAGAATACGCCGAAAGGCTTTCGGAACGTTTCGTTATCGTTTCGGGGCTTGCCGACGGCGGCGATACGAGCGCCGTTTCGGGCGCGCTTAAAAGCGGAAATATTATTTCGGTACAGGCTTGCGGTTTCGACAATATTTATCCTGCTTGCAATAAAACGTTGTTCGATAAAGTTGCAAAAAGCGGGCTTGTCATAAGCGAATATCCGCCCGACGTTAAGGCGCAAAAATATTATTTTCCCGTACGCAACAGGCTTTTGGCTGCTCTTTCGGACGGCGTGTTGGTGGTTAGCGGAGATATCGACAGCGGAACGCGGTATACAGCGCAATGCGCCTTCGATTTAGGGCGCGACGTATTCGCTTTTCCGTACGCCGTAGGCGTTCAATCGGGCGCGGGTTGCAACAATATTATTAAAGAAGGCGGAAAATTAGTGGATAATTTAGTTGACATTACATCCGCTTTTGGTATAAACTTGACCGAAAAGGAAAAAATTACCTTATCTGCCGACGAGCAAGAAATAGTGGATATTTTAAAACTCGGCAAAGCGCATCTGACGCAACTTATTCAAAAAACAGGCAAAAAATCTTTTGAAATTCAGGCAGTTATTATAAAACTGCAAATTAAAAACGTCGTTGCCGACTTAGGCGGTAATAATTTTTGCTTGGTGTAAACGCGTTTGGCGAACGAAACGGTTCGGCAATTATTTAAATAAAAACGAAGTTAAAGGATTTAAATATGGATTTAATTATCGTAGAATCGCCTTCTAAGGCAAAAACAATCGCAAAATATCTTAAAGGGAAATATAAGGTAGACGCGTCGGGCGGACACATTCGCGACTTGCCCGAAAAGCGTTTGGGCGTGGATATCGAAAACAATTTCGAGCCTACTTATATAATTACTCCCGATAAAAAGCAAGTTATAAAACGCCTTAGCGACGAAGCGGCAAAAGCCGAAAACGTTTATCTCGCAACCGACCCGGATAGAGAAGGCGAAGCAATAAGTTGGCATCTTAAAAACGTTTTAAAATTAAAAGACGGTAAAAATTATCGCATAGAGTTTAACGAAATTTCTCCATCGGCGGTAAACAAGGCGTTGCAAAATCCGAGAGATATTAACTATAATCTCGTTGACGCGCAGCAAGCGCGCAGGGTTTTAGACAGGCTCGTAGGTTATAAACTTTCGCCGCTTTTATGCAAGCGCATACAAGAAGGTTTGTCGGCAGGTCGCGTTCAGTCTGTTGCGTTAAGACTTATCGTAGACAGAGAGCGCGAAATTACCGCGTTCGTTCCCGAAGAGTATTGGAATATAAACGCCGAACTTCAAGACAAAGCAAAAAATT
Organism: uncultured Clostridia bacterium; assembly: GCA_964439285.1. Classification (GTDB taxonomy): domain Bacteria; phylum Bacillota; class Clostridia; order Christensenellales; family Borkfalkiaceae; genus Borkfalkia. The sequence goes on from CAYTNZ010000021.1 coordinate 4,262, forward strand.
ATTCTCCGTTTAAGGCATTGCTTTCGGAAAAAGACGGAAAAAAATATAAACCTTCGAATAAAGAAGAAAGCGACGCCACGCTCGCCGCGATAGACGGCAAGCCGTATATTATAAAAGAAATAAAAAAGAGCGTTACGAAATCGCACGCTCCCGCGCCGTTTACCACGAGTACGTTGCAACAAGACGCGTCGAATAAATTCGGAATGACGTCGCCTGAAGTTATGCTCGTAGCACAGCATTTGTACGAAGGCGTAGACACCGAAACGGAAGGGCATATCGCGCTCGTAACGTATATCCGTACCGATTCGGTCAGAGTATCCGCAGAGGCGCAAACAAAAGCGAGAGAGTATATTTCTCAAAAATTCGGTTCGGATTTTATTCCCGAAAAACCTAATATTTACAAGTCTAAAAAGGACGCGCAAGACGCGCACGAATGTATACGTCCTATCGATTTGTCGCGCACGCCCGAAAGCCTTAAAAACAGTTTAGATAAAAAGCATTACAACGTTTATAAACTCATTTACGAGCGTTTTATGGCTTCGCAAATGAGCGAAGCGCTCTATAACAGCGTTCAAATAAAAATAGATAACAGCGGTTATATTTTTAAAACGAGCGGAAAAACTTTGCAGTTTGCAGGATTTACCGCCGTGTATCAAGAGATTAAAAAGGACGACGACGAAGACGTAAACGCAAAGCTTCTACCCGATTTAAAAGAAGGGGAAGAAGTCGATTTAATAAAACTTACGTCCGAGCAAAAGTTTACTAAACCGCCTCAGCGTTATACCGACGCTACTTTGGTTAAAGCGATGGAAGACAAAGGCATAGGCAGACCGTCTACTTACGCGTCTATCATTTCCGTTTTAAATAAGCGTAAATACGTTAAAAAAGACGGAAAATATATGATACCTACCGAAGTTTCGTATAAAATTACCGATATGCTAATGCAGTATTTTACCGACATTATGGACGTTTCGTTTACCGCAAAAATGGAAGATAAACTCGACGACATAGAAGAAGGCGGTGTAGATTGGCATAAAATAATTGCCGATTTTTATCCTCCGTTTGCGGAAAAACTTGTTTTTGCCGCTAACGACGGCGACGAACTTACCGATATTTTATGCGAAAAGTGCGGACATCCAATGGTTAGAAAAAGAGGCAGGTACGGCAAGTTTTTAGCGTGTTCTAATTATCCCGCGTGCTCTAACATAAAGAGCGAAGGAATGGAAGTTTCGGCAACCAAATGCCCTAAATGCGGTGCTAATATGGTCGTAAAGAGCGGAAAATACGGTAAATTTTTGGCGTGTCCCAATTATCCGGAGTGTTCTACCATACTTCCTTACGACAGCGAAGTTTCTACCGAAAAATGCCCTAATTGCGGCGAATATATGATTTACCGTATGGGCAAATACGGCAAGTATTTAAATTGCGTAAAGTGCGGTGCTAACAAACGTCTTCCCGAATATGCCGGAAAATGCCCCGATTGCGGCGCGCCTGCGCAGCGAATGAAAAGTAAAGCGGGCAAAATTTACTACAGTTGTTCTAAATATCCCGAGTGTAAATTTATGAGTTGGGATTTGCCCACGGGCGACAAATGTCCTAAGTGCGGAAAGTATTTAGTGCGAAAGGCTAAAAACTTGGTGCGTTGCTCGTCTTGCGATTATAGCGTAAAACCCGAAGAAAAAGATGAAGAATAAAGTAACGATAATAGGAGCAGGGCTTGCCGGCGCGGATTGCGCGTATTTTTTAGCCGAGAAAGGCGTTAAGGTAGAACTTTGGGATATGAAGCCCAAAAAGTTTTCGCCCGCGCATACTTTAAAAAATTTCGGCGAACTCGTATGCAGCAACAGTTTAAAAAGCAACGACGTTTATGGTAACGCGTGCGGTCTTTTAAAAGAAGAAATGCGCGTTTTGGGTTCGCTCGTAATCGAGGCTGCCGACAATAATAAAGTTCCTGCAGGAGCGGCTTTGGCTGTAGACAGACAAGGCTTTTCCGATTATATAACGAAAAAACTTAAAAATCATAAAAATATTACCATCGTCGAAAAAGAAGCCGAAGATATACCCGAAGGCGAATACGTAGTTATTGCCACCGGACCTTTAACGAGCGAAAAACTTGCCGAAAAGATAGCCGAAAAATTCGGCGGAAATTTACATTTTTATGACGCTGCCGCGCCTATAGTTTCAAAAGAGAGTATCGATTTTAATTCGGCGTTTATCGGCGACAGATACGGCAAAGGCGACGGCGATTACGTAAATTGTCCGTTAAACAAAGAAGAATACGAAAATTTCGTAAACGCGCTTATAACAGCCGAAAAAGCGGTTCAAAAAGATTTTGACAAGCGCGACGTTTTCGACGGTTGTATGCCCGTTGAAATAATGGCGGCTCGCGGTATCGATACTTTGCGGTTCGGAATGTTAAAACCCGTAGGGCTGTACGATAAATTCGGCAAACGCCCTTATGCGGTGTTACAACTTAGAAAAGAAAACGCGCAAGGTACGGCGTACAATCTCGTCGGATGTCAAACCAACTTAAAATTCGGCGAGCAAAAACGCGTGTTTTCTATTATTCCCGCTCTTAAAAACGCTGAGTATTTGCGTTACGGGGTTATGCACAGAAACACTTTTTTAAACGCCCCCACTCTTTTAAATGCCGATTTTTCGACGAAAACAAATAATAATTTGTATTTTGCAGGTCAAATTACGGGCGTTGAAGGCTACGTAGAGAGCGCGGCAAGCGGTTTGATGGCGGCAATAAATTTATATTTAAAAATTATAAACGAAAAACCTTTGCAATGGGATTTAGAAACGGTTTCGGGCGCGCTCGCACATCATATAAGTTCGCCGAACGCCGATTTTCAACCTATGAACGCAAATTACGGAATATTAAAGCCGCTCGAAGAAAATATACGCGATAAAGCGCTTAAAAAGCAAAAATTCGCAGAGCGGTCGCTAAAAAAAATAAAAAATTTGCGCGCTTTTTTAGACAGCGCGGATAAGGAGAATTAATATGCCTGAATTTAGAGGTACAACAATTTGCGCCGTAAAAAGAAACGGCAAAACTGCAATTGCAGGCGACGGACAGGTTACGATGTCCGAATCGATAGTATTTAAAAACAACGCGATAAAAGTACGCAGAATTTACGGCGGAAAAGTAATTTTAGGCTTTGCCGGCTCCGTTTCGGACGCTTTTTCTTTAACCGAAAAATTCGAAGGTATGTTGAATAAATTTTCGGGCAATCTTATGCGTTCGGCTGTAGAACTTGCAGAACTTTGGCGTAACGACAAAGCGGTAAGAAAATTAGAGGCTATGATGATTTGCGCCGACGAAAACACGATGCTTATAGTTTCGGGCAGCGGCGAAGTTATCGAACCCGACGGCGGCGTTTGCGCAATCGGCAGCGGCGGCAATTACGCTTTGGCGGCGGCTCGCGCGCTTACGCAAGAAACGGATTATTCAGCCGAAGATATCGCCTATAAAGCGCTTAAAATAGCGAGCGAAATTTGCGTTTACACAAACGACCATATTACCGTCGAAACCATTTAATAGAAACGCGTTTTTAAAAATTGCGCGATTTTAGTTTTGATATTGCTAAAAAACAATTACAATTTAAGTCGATATAAAAAGGAGCAACAATGAATCTTTCTCCCAAACAGATAGTAAACGAACTCGATAAATACATCATCGGGCAAGACAGCGCTAAGCGCGCGGTTGCCATAGCGCTTAGAAATCGTTATCGTCGTAGCCGTCTTTCAGATATAGACAGAGAAGAAATAACCCCTAAAAACATTATAATGAAAGGACCTACCGGTGTAGGTAAAACGGAAATCGCAAGACGTCTTGCAAAACTCGTAAGAGCGCCTTTTATTAAGGTAGAAGCCACAAAATATACCGAAGTAGGTTACGTAGGCAGAGACGTAGAGAGCATGGTAAGAGACCTTGTAGAATGTTCTGTGCGTCTTGTTCGCGAAGAAAAATTAAAAGAAGTTTCTGTAAAAGCCGAGGCGGTTGCAGAAAAAAAACTCGTAAATATTCTCGCTACAATTAAAAAAGAAGAAAAGGGCGAACTTGCCAAAGACGTATTCGAAAATCAACTTTTAGAAGGATTGCGCCAAGGAAAGTTTAACGATTTAATAATCGAAATAGAAGTTGTAGACACGCCAAAAGCGATGGAACTCGTGCCCGGCGGCGCGGAAATAAACATTGGTAGCATATTGGGCGATATGCTTCCTCAAAAGCGTAAAAAACGCAAAATGACCGTTAAACAGGCACGCGAGCAAATTATAGCCGAGGAGAGCGAAAAACTTATCGATACCGAAAGCCTTAACGCCGAAGCGCGTCAGCGCGCCGAAGAACAAGGTATAATTTTTATCGACGAAATAGATAAAATCGCAGGTAAAGCAAACCGTAGCGGTGCCGACGTTTCGCGCGAAGGCGTTCAAAGAGATATTTTGCCCATAGTCGAAGGTTGTACCGTTATGACCAAATACGGCATGGTAAAAACCGATTTTATTTTGTTTATCGCGGCAGGCGCGTTCCATATCGCAAACGTCGAAGATTTAATTCCCGAACTTCAAGGGCGTTTTCCTATAAACGTAGAACTTAAAAGTCTTACCAAAGAAGATTTCGTTAAAATTCTCACTCAACCGCAAAACGCCATTACGACGCAGTATGCAAAACTTTTAAAGGTAGACAACATCGATTTACAGTTTACCGACGATGCCATCGATACAATCGCGCAAATTGCCGTTGACGTAAACGCTACGAGCGAAGATATAGGCGCTCGCCGTTTGCATACGGTTATGGAATATCTTTTAGAGGATATTTCGTTTAACGCGGGCGGAGATTATCCCGTATTTACAATGACGATTGACAAAAAATACGTAGAAGAACATCTCGAAACGATGATAAGCAACAGAGATTTGAAAAAATACGTTTTATAATAATTTAAAAAGTTTTTTGTAAAGAGAACGATAACGTTTCGTAAATTTTGTAGAAATAGAATTTACGCTACTTAGTCGGTTTCGATTTTTGTTAAAAAAATAAAACCGCGAGTATAGTTTTTAGGAGTTTTTATGATAAACATACCCAAAGGTACGAAAGACGTTTTACCCACCGAATCGTACAAATGGCATTTTATAGAAAATCAGGCGAGAAAAATCGCTAAAACATTCAATTTAAAAGAGATACGTACCCCCGTATTCGAGCATACGGAGTTGTTTTTACGCGGTGTAGGCGATACTACCGATATAGTAAACAAAGAAATGTATACTTTTTTAGACAAGGGTGAACGCAGTATCACTTTAAAGCCTGAAGGCACGGCGGGAGTTGTGCGTTCTTTTATCGAAAACGGACTTGCAAGCGGCGTTATGCCTCTTAAAATGTATTATATTACGCCTGTTTTTCGTTACGAACGTCCGCAAGCGGGTAGGCTTCGCGAACATCATCAGTTCGGTGTAGAAATTTTCGGCGGAAAGGGCGCTGATACCGATGCCGAAGTTATACTTTTGGCAAAATCGTATCTTAACGAGATAGGAATAAAAGATATAGCGTTATTTATAAACAGTATAGGTTGTAAAGAGTGCCGCCCTAAATTTAACGAAGCGCTTAAAGAATATTTACGACCTAATCTTGAAAATATGTGTCCTACCTGTCAAACGCGTTTTGAAAAAAATCCTTTAAGAATACTCGATTGCAAAGAAGAAAAATGTTCTAAAATCAATGCCAACGCGCCTAAAATAGTCGATTACCTTTGCGACGAGTGTGCCGAGCATTTCGAAAATCTTAAAA
>CAYTNZ010000022.1:0-10043 GCA_964439285.1 uncultured Clostridia bacterium
ATTATGGAACAATCGCAATACGAAACGGATAAACAAAAAAAGAAACAAGAACTTGTGCGAAACGAATTTTTATATCACGGAAATTCGGACGGAAAATACGAATTTCCCATAATAAAAAAACAAGATATAGATATTTCGAAAATAAAATTTATAAGTTATGCCGATACGAAAAACGGCGACGTTGAAAATAAAGACAAAACAGTACATTTTTTTACTTACGATTGGATTTTTGAAAGCGTTTATAAAAAAGCCGACGAACAGTTAAAAAAATTAAGCGAATATTATGCGTTGTTAAGCCCTGATTTTAGTTTGTTTACGAATATGCCGCTTGCCCTTCAAATAGAAAGCGTATTTAAAAATCGTTGGTGCGGGGCATATTGGCAGTCTAAAGGGTTAACCGTAATACCTACGATTAGTTGGGGCGACGAAAGAAGTTTCGAGTTTTGTTTCGACGGGGTCGAAAAGGGTTCGCCCGTTGCCGTATGTACCTATTACAGAGAAAATTGCGAAGATGATTTTATGCTCGGATATAACGAAATGCTAAAAAGAATAAATCCGAGCGTCGTTATCTGTTACGACGAGTCGTTCGAATCGATGACGGGCAACGTAGTCGAGTTTTTGCCTACTACGTACGAATGGACTAACAATTTAAGAAAAGAAGATTTAATTAGGTTTAAATGGGAAAAACACCATAGAAACGTAAGCGGATTAAATAAAAAAGATTTTAAATTTTTTGATTATAACGACCCGTTAGAAAAAAATACAATCGTAAAATGTTCGGTATGCGGCAGGGCGGCTTTGCAAGACGAGTGGGGTAACGGCGAGTGCTTTAATTGCGGTTGGAAATTTAGTAAAGACGAAGACATGCTCGAAAAAAATTCTGGAATTAGTTATCCTATGCTTGTTCCCGTTTCGAGAGCGCGAGAGCAGTATAAGGCGAAAATGCCGTTTAAAGCGTCGTTCGAAGATTTTATCAACGGTCTTAAATTTTACAGTGAAATGTTGTTCGAATATGATAACGAAATTTACGAAGTGTTTTTTAAAGACGATAATATTTTCTTTTGTAGCGAAAGATTTCAACAAATGTATTCGAACGTCGATGAGTTTTACAAAAAAGCAAATATAGACGGCGTGCCGCTTAAAGATATGTGGGATAAGGTAAAAAAACCGAGTTTTATGTATTGCGGATAGTAAAAAAGGCGAAAAGTTGCAATTTTGCAACTTTTCGCCTTTTATCGTTAATTTATAAATTCGTTCGTTATATAAAAATTTATTCTATAATAAATAAAAAGTCGTAAACTTCTTGTCCGCCTTCTATGTCGTAAATTTCAAGGTCAGGATATTTTTCGGTAAGGTAACCTGCAAGCAACGCTTTTTCTTTATTGGTTGCGCTTTTGCCGTGTACGGTAATTAAAAAGTCTTTGTTCGCAATGCCTAACGCATCTAATAGTTTTTCTGCCGCTATAACTTTGTCCGAGTTAGAAACGTACATTGTTTTATCGGTAAAACCCATATAATCGTCTTTTTTAACGTTTACGCCGTTAACGGTAGTGGTTCTTACCGATTTCGCAATCATACCCGTAATAGTGCCTTGCATATTCGCTTTCATTTCTTCAACTATAACGTCGGCGTCGTCGGCGTTAAAATCGAGCATTGCAAGCACCGAGTAGCCTTGACCTACGTTTTTACTTTCGATAACGCGGATATCCGAATCTTTATAAATACTTGCCGCTTGTTTTGCCGCAAGAATAACGTTAGAATTGTTAGGAAGAACGAAAACGTAGTCCGCGTTTACGAAATCGAATGCTTTTATAAAATCTTCCGAAGAAGGATTGTTCGTTTGACCGCCCGAAATAACGTAATCCGCGCCCATTTCTTCAAACGTTTTTGTAAGTCCTTCGCCCGACGCAACGGTAACTACCGCAAATTTTCTTCTTGCGCGTTTGGGCTTTTTTAAATTCGTCTTTTTTTCGTCTTGGTGAGTTTCGTTATGTTGCAAAGTCATATTTTCTATTTTTACGGTAAGAAATTCGCCGTATTGTTGACAATGCTCTAAAACTTTGTGGGGGGTTAACGTGTGTACGTGAATTTTAACTATCGTATCCGTTTTAAACGCCACTACCGAATCGCCTATGCTTTCTAAATATTCGATAAGTTTCGGAACGGAAAAAGCGTCTACGTCCGTTTTCGCTCTTTGCAATCTTAATAAAAGTTCGGTGCAATAGCCGAATTGCATAACGCTGTCTTCGGTGAATTTTGAAAAATCGAGCGTTTTTTTATTTTCCGAAGTTGCCGCAACGTCTACTATTTCGCTGCCGCAAAGCGCTTTAAAAAATCCTTCGAAAATGTAAACAAGACCCGCGCCGCCGCTGTCTATTACCCCCGATTCTTTCAAAACGGGTAAAAGTTCGGGCGTTTTTTCTAACGAAATTTTCATTTCGTTTAAAAAGATTGAAAAAAAGTCTTGAACGGTGGTATCTTCGGTAATGCCGCAATAAGCGTTGTCGGCGGCTTCTCTCGCAACGGTGAGAATGGTTCCTTCGACGGGGTGTGCAACCGCGCTGTACGCTCGTTTAACGCCTTCTTTAAGCGCGGCGGCGAACTCTTTAACGGTAACGCTTTCAGAAAAACCTTTTAATCCTTCCGAAAGTCCGTAAAAAAGTTGTGATAAAATAACTCCCGAATTGCCGCGTGCGCCTAAAAGCATTCCTTTAGCCATTGCAGACGCTTCTTTTTCAATCGAGTCGCTTTCGTTTTGTTTTAATTCGTCGTATCCGCCGTGTAATGTTAGATACATATTTTCGCCCGTGTCGCCGTCGGGAATGGGGAATACGTTTAAATCGTTTACTTCTTGAACGTTAGCCTGTAAATTGACAACGCCGCCCGTTATCATTTTTTTAAACAATTCGCCGTTAATTGTTTTTGTTTTATTTTCCACGATAACTCCTTAAAAGTAAAATTATTGTTTCGTTTACGTTTTATTTATTTTACAATTATAAAATAAACTAATTCTAAACTTTTATCGTTTTTTATTTAATTGCGCGGCTTTTAAATAAAAAATTCGTATCGCGGCGGCATATTGCAAAGTAAATTAAAATTATTTGTTTTTAGAATTTAATGCGGGCTGATAGGGAAGTCCTACGATAAAAGTCGTAACGTTGTTTTCGCTGAAAACTTTAACGCTTCCGCCGTGTAAGTCTACTATGCTTTTAACTATCGAAAGACCTATTCCGTTACCTTCTTTCGTGTGAGTGGAATCCGCTTGGTAAAATTTATTGAAAATGCGTTGCAAATCTTCTTCTTTAATTTCGGAACCCGTATTTTCTATTTCGGTGTATAAAGTATCGCTTTCACTGTGCATTCGAACGGTTAGTTTTCCGCCTTTGTCGGCGAATTTTATCGCGTTGTCTAAAACGTTAGTCCAAACTTGTTTTAGCATATCCTCGTTTCCGACTATATTGTATTCGTCGAATTCTATAAAAAGCGACAAATTTTTCGTGCTCCATTTTTTTTCTAAAAGCAAAACGCAGGTTCGTATTTGTTCCGAAAGATTAAAAGTTGTTTTGTCCGTTAAAATTCCTTGGCTTTCGTATTTCGTAAGATTTAAAATGTTAGTGGTTATTTCAGAAAGTCTGTTCGTTTCTTCTGCGATAATATCTAAATATTCGTTTTGTTTTTTTTGCGAAAGATTTCCTTTTTTAATAAGGCTGATAAGTCCGTTTATAGAACTTATCGGCGTTTTAAATTCGTGCGAAAAACTGTTTATAAAATCGGAACGTAAAATTTCGGTTTTTTCAAGTTCGGTAGCAAGATTGTTAAAACTTTTGTATATAGGGGAAAGATATGCGTCTTGCTTATAATCTATGCGCGTTTTATAATGCCCCGACGATAACATCGTAAGTCCGTCTACGAGTTTGTTTACGGGTTTTAAAAGATAGCGCCCTAAAACAAAACTCAAAATAAATCCCATAATTATGCCGGCAATACCCCAAAGTATTATCATAAATATAGAGTCGTTTAAAAGACCGTCGCTGATTACGTCTAAGCCCGTAAGTATCGCTCTCGTGGCGGTTACTATCGTTTCGGCAGCCATTAAAATAATCGTAATGCTTACCATCATCGCAAATTGCAGTCTGCGATTTATAGGCGTATTTCTTTTTTTCATGCTTTTTTTACCGCCTTATATCCTAATCCTCTTATGCTTTCGAGTTCGAATTCGTTCCAACCTTCGAATCTTTTTCTAAGTCTTCCTATATGCACGGTAACCGTTTCCCAGCCTGTGTCGCAATCCATACCCCAAATTTCGTCCATCAGTTGAATTCGCGTAAAAATTTTATTGGGCGAAGATAATAGTTTATAAAGAAGTAAAAATTCTTTTTGCGGCAGTTCTAAAATTTGTCCGTGTCCCGTTACCGTGTAAGAATCGTAATCGAGAATTACGTCGCCTATTATAAGTTTGCTTTCGCTCGCTTTGTTCGAGCGTTTTAACAGCGCTTTTATTCTTAAAACGAGTTCTTCGGGGTCGATAGGTTTCGACATATAATCGTCGATACCCGCTTTAAAGCCTTTTTTTCTGTCTTCTGGCAATTGTTTTGCCGAAATCATTAAAATAGGCATTTCTAAGTTTGCTTTTCTAAGTTCTTCGGTAAATTTATACCCGTCCATTTTAGGCATCATAATGTCTACTATGGTTAAATCGATATGTTCGGTGTCTAAAAGGGCGAGTCCCTGTTCGCCGTCGTTTGCGGTATACACCGTGTAATGTTCCATTTCTAAAATTTCGCGCATTAAAAAGCGCGTGTTTTTATCGTCGTCTATTACGAGAATGCGAAACATTTTTTCCTCCTTGCAGTGCGTTATATCGGAGATATTCAAATTATGCTGTGCTATTTAAAAGGCGAAACGTGCGTTACGGCAACTCTTTTAAGTCGAATATCGACGGCGGCTTTCAAAATAACGAGCATAATTTAATTTCGTACAACAATAATAGCATAAAAGAGCAAAAAAGTACAGCGATATCCGTAATTATTTTGTAGCGTAAGTGAAGGGCGTAAAAGAAAAGGTCGTAAACGTAATTTTATTTAGTTCAACAAGACTTTTTTGTTTTATTGTTTTAGGTTGAATTTATCGTATTTGCCTTTTTTGCATTTTTTTCCAATTTATAAAGCAATACGTATCGTTAAACAAAAAGGCGCAAAAACAAACTACGACCGAAATATATTTAATGTCCGTAAAACTTGCAAGCGTCCATAAAATTATTAAAACAACGTCGTTTGCCGCGTATGCCAAGGCAAAATACGAACTTCGGCGAAAGGTGAGATATACGGCAAGAAAACTTGTCGTAACGGATATAGTGCTCGGTATAATATTCGCCGTGTTAAAGTATTTTAATATTACGTAAAAAACAGCCGTTGCAATTAGTGCAGCGTCGAAGGTTAAAATAATTTCGGTTTTACTTAATTTGTTTATTTTTACTTCCGATTTGTTTTTATCGTACGGATTTTTTAACCACGTTATCAACGCGAAAACCGCCATAGGCATAGTCATTCCTACGTACGTAAGCATTTCGCCGTAATAAGCAAAGGTATACGATATAATTCCGTATAAAATACTGAAAACAATCATCAAAATTTGACCGATAAAATTGCCTTTTGCGTTAAAAATAAGCGAAGTTACTCCTAAAAGCGAAGCGGTCAACGTTAAATAATTTTCTTTGTCGAAAATAAAAAACGAAACGAGTATTGCGGTTACCGACGATATCCAAAGAGTTTTTTCTGTCTTTGAAAAATAATTTAAAAGTTTTTTCATAATTTCTCCAAAAAATAAACGTCCGCATACACATCTTCTAAGACCTAACGATGTGTAAACGGACGCTTTTAAGCATCATACCGCCCGGTGGCGGTTTATAATATATAATCGATTGCCGAATATTTTTTAATTTCGACGCAAATCGTATTGTATATTTTTATTATATCATAACCGTAAAATAATTGCAACAAAAAATGTTGCGGCGGGAATTTTTGTTCTTGTTTTTTATTATTTCGTTGACAGTTTTGCATTTAGGTTGTATACTATTATTATACGCTTAAAATTTTTGTATTAAAAAAGCGAATATGGCATTCAAGGAGCGTTTTATGAGCGTTTATAAGTTGCAACCCGTATTAAAAGATTATATTTGGGGCGGATATAAATTAAAGTCGCTTTTTAACCGCGATAACGGCGGTAAAAAGATAAGCGAAAGTTGGGAAGTGTCGGTGCATGCCGACGGCGAGAGCGTATGTAAAGATAAAACTCTTTCGCAAATAATTAAAAGTACTCCTTGTTTTATAGACAAAAACGAAAGTAATTTGCCCGTTCTTATAAAATATATCGACGCGGCGCAAAATTTATCCGTTCAGGTTCATCCTGCCGACGAGTATGCGCAAAAATACGAAAACGATAACGGCAAAACTGAAATGTGGTATATAATTTCTGCCGATGACGGCGCTGGGATTTATTGCGGTTTTAAAAAAGACGTAAGCAAACAAGAATGTCTTGAAAAAATTAAAAACGGAACGATAGAAGAATGCCTTAATTTTATTCCCGTAAAGTCGGGTGATTGTTTTTTAATCGAAGCGGGCACGGTGCACGCCATAGGCGCAGGGTGCCTTATTTGCGAAATTCAGCAAAACAGTAACGTAACTTACCGCGTTTACGATTACAATAGGGTGGGCGCGGACGGAAAACCCAGAACGCTACATATAGAAAAGGCGCTCGACGTAATAAACTTTAATAAGTTTTGCGACAAAACGCAAAGTTCGAGCTATTATAAAGTAAAGGGCGGAAAAATACGTAATCTTACTTCTTGCGAGTATTTTTCGTGCAAAGAATTATTGTTAGACGGCGAGTATAAAAGCGAAAACGTTAATTCTTTTACCGCATTTAACGTAATAGAAGGAAAAGGCGAAATATGTAATCAACCTTTTGAAAGCGGCGACAGTTTTATCGCTCCTTGCGCGGAAGAAGTTAAAATAGAAGGAAAAGCGAAAATAATAATAACAACGAAATCGGAGGAACTATGAAATATTATGCAGGGTTAGACCTTGGCGGAACGTTCGTTAAAGGCGGAATAGTAGACGAAAAAGGAAATATAATCGTAGCGGATAAAATTCCCACGGGAAAAGAACGCGAGTATTGCGAAATAGCCGAAGATATGGCTAATCTCGTTAAAACTCTTACGAAAAAAGCAGGACTTTCAATCGAAGATATAGTAGCCGTAGGTATCGGTTCTCCGGGAACTATAGACAGTAAAAACGGCGTTATTTATTACAGCAACAATATAGCGTGGAGCAACGTTCCTTTATGCAAAGAAATCGAAAAAAATCTCGGTAAAAAAGCATACGTTACTAACGATGCCAACGCCGCGGCTCTCGGCGAGAGTTGGGTGGGGGCAGGCAAAAAGTATAATTCGATAGTATTTATAACCTTAGGAACGGGCGTAGGCGGCGGCGTTATTATCGACGGAAAATTGTTCGAAGGTTATCGCTCGGCAGGGGCAGAACTCGGGCACGCCGTAATAAAAATGGGCGGCGAAAAATGCACTTGCGGTAGACGCGGCTGTTTCGAAGCGTATGCGTCGGCTACCGCGCTTATAAGACAAACGAAGGCGGCTATGCTGAAAAATCGGAGCAGTAAACTTTGGCAAGTCGTCGGCGGCGATATCGAAAAGGTAGAAGGTAAAACGGTATTTGACGCTCTCGGCGATAAAACCGCCGATAAAGTGCTTGCAAATTACGTTAAATATCTTTCCGAAGGACTTTGCAATATTATAAACGAATTCCGTCCCGAAGCGATAGTATTGGGCGGCGGTGTTTGCGGTGCGGGCGATACTTTGTTAAAGCCTTTAAAACGTAAAATCAATCGTAACGTTTACGGCGGTGTTAAATACGCTCCCGTAAAAGTAGAAATTGCGTCATTGGGTAACGATGCGGGGCTCGTCGGCGCGGTAAAATACGCTATAGACAATACGAAAGATTAACGATTTTATAATTGTTTCGTATTATTTTAAAATAAAAATTTATTAAACTTAAAGGTTACGTTTGAGTAGCGTTTATTAGGGGTATTAATGAAAAAAGTATTCGTTATAGGTAGCGTTAATATGGATTTGGTTATTTCGTCGGACAGGCTTCCGCTTATCGGCGAAACCATACACGGCAGAGATTTTTTTACCAATCCCGGCGGTAAGGGCGCAAATCAGGCGGTTGCGGCGAGAAAACTCGGCGGCGACGTGCGCTTTTGCACCTGCGTCGGCGAAGACGATTTCGGTAATATTTTAACCGACGTATTAAAAGGTTACGGGGTAGACACTCGTTACGTCAATAAGGTGCAAGGTCCGAGCGGTTGCGCGGTTATTACCGTTGTAAACGGCGATAATTGTATTATTTTAGGGGCAGGCTCGAATGCTAAACTCGATGCCGAAAAGGTAGACGAGTGCCTTTTAGAAGCCGAAGAAGGCGATATTTTGCTCGTTCAACTCGAAATAAGTCATAACGCCGTAATGCACGCGTTAAAGAGTGCGAAAGAAAAGGGAATGGTTACTATTTTAAATCCCGCTCCCGCACAAGGGCTTAAAAAAGAACTTTTAGATTATACCGATATTTTAATTCCGAACGAAACCGAAGCGATGGAATTGAGCGGAAAAGATAATTTCGAAGAAGGAATCGAAGAACTTTGCAAAAAAGTAGATACCGTAATCGTAACAATCGGTAGTCGCGGAAGTATTTATTGCCATAAAAACGAGCGCGTAAACTATGCTTGTCCGAAGGTTAAAGCGGTTGATACCACCGCCGCAGGCGATACTTTTTGCGGTGCGCTCGCTGCGAGATTAAGCCTTGGCGAAAGTATGAATTCGGCTATAAAATTCGCGCATCACGCCGCATCGTTAACCGTTACGAAAAAGGGCGCGCAACAGTCTATTCCTTACGAAAGCGAAGTGTCGGCGACGATACGAAAATAAAAAATTAAAAATAAAAATTTATCTCGAGTGCGTTATTCGTCGCTCGAGTTTTTTGTAAGATTATCATGAATTTATTAACGACTTTTTTAATAGTGTTTTTTTCTATCGTGCTTGCCGTTCCCGGCTACGTATTAAGAAAAATAAAACTATTTCCCGAAGGCTCTGCCAACGTACTCGCAATTTTGCTTTTATACGTGGCGTCGCCGTTCTTAAATATAAGTTCTATACTCGGAAAAACCTTTTCGGTAGAACTTTTGCCTAATTTTGCAATCGTATTCGTATTGGCTGTAATTATACAACTTACCGTTTATTTTATTGCAAAACTTTGTTTAAAGCCTGTAAAAGACGACGAAACAAGGCGCGTAAGCGTTACGACGTCGTTTCTCGGTAACGTCGGCTTTATGGGTATTCCCGTACTTAAAGCGTTGTTTCCCCAAAACGACGATATAATTTTATATGCGGTTGTTTTTAACATAGCTTTTAACGCTATATGTTGGACTATCGCCGTATACGAAATTACCGGCGATAAGAGTAAAATGAAACTTTCGAAAATAATTTTAAATCCGCCCGTGGTTGCATCGATTATCGCAATTCCGTTTTTTGTTTTAAATATAAAAATTCCCGATAGAATTATGACGGCGTTTTCGTATTTAGGCGAAATGACGTTACCGCTTTCGATGCTTATTCTCGGAATAAGATTGGCTGAAGTACCTATTAAAACGCTGTTTACGAGCGGTCCCGTTTATGCGAGCGTTTTTATTAAACTTATAGTTAGTCCGCTTGTCGCGCTTTTGATAATTTTACTTGCAAGGCTTGTTTTTCCTTTCGATAATACGGTTGTGGCGGCGCTTTACGTCGTAGCCGCAATGCCGTCGGCGGCAATGGCGTTAAGTTTTGCCGAACGTTACGGTTACGGAAGAGAAACCGCCGCAAAGTCGTTGCTTTTAAGCGTCGTTTGTTGTATTTTTACGATACCGCTTTTGATGATGCTATTGCAGGTTGTGTGAAATGCTGTTGACAGATTGTTTTTGAGCAGACAAAAACAATC